>CAZKDZ010000284.1:0-5549 GCA_964551635.1 uncultured bacterium
CCGGTCGTTCCGCGAAGGCAGGGGGCACGAATACTACTACAAATTCCCTACATCCAATGGGATCACCGCCAGGCAACCGGGGCTGGAGGTGGACAACTGCGAGCTTGCGGGCTGGAGCCACGCGGCGGTCTATCTCAGCGCCGGAGACGGACATCACGTCCACCACAATTTCATCCATCACAACCAATACAACGGCCTGGGGTACGGGGTGAGCCACGACGAGGCGTTCTCGCTGATCGAATACAACCGGTTCGACTACAACCGTCACTCGCTTGCGGGAACGGGGAGATCGGGCAGCGGATACGAGGCCCGGCACAACGTGGAAATCGGCGAGTCGCTCAGCCACTGCTTCGATATGCACGGCGGCAGGGACCGGAAGGACGGGACTGACGTGGCGGGCACGTGGATGAAGGTGCATCACAATACGTTCCGTTGTCCCAAAACCGCCGTCGTCATAAGGGGCGTACCCGAAGAGGGCGTCGATATCCACCACAACTGGCTTTACCAGCAACCGGATGAATTGTCGGTACGGTCCGATGGAAAGACCCGGGTCCGGAACAACGCCTACGGGCTTGCGGACCCGGTCCTGGTGGCGAATGCCGACGTGGGAAACTGAAACATTCCAGCCTAGTCCTGCAATGCAGCCCGCTTCTCTCTTAGAAGCTGTTTTAAAATTACCGGTGAGTTCCCGAGCGCGAGCGAAAAAGTTGCGGTTATGAGGCGCGAAGGGCGTGCAGCGCCGACGGGCAATTCCGCCCATATTTGTCTATACGGGTGGATTTGAACAACGCCGACCGGCGCTTTTGCAGCCGTGCGAAGACCGCTGGGAATTTTAAGACAGCTTCTTAACGACGGCTGTACCGCATGGAATGCCGGCCTTGAGCTGAGTTCGCCGCGTTGTCCGACGCCATGTCGGACCCGCCGTCACCGGCTCAAGGTTGGCGTTTTCTTTTCCGGAGTTTCCCGATGTCGCTGTTCGTTCGTTTTGCGTTCGCGCTCATGGTCCCGATTCTGCTGGTATTGGGCGGCACGCTGGGCTACGTGTGGATCGAGGGATGGAAGTTCTGGGAGGGTCTTTACATGACGGTGATCACGATAACGACCGTCGGCTACGCAGAGGTGCATCCACTTACACCCACGGGTCAGCGATTCACGGTCCTGCTCCTGATGTTCAGTTTTATCGCAGTCGGGTATTCGGTGACCACGTTTATCAGTTTCGTATTCGAGGGTCAGATTGTCCATGCAATGCGGGGGCGCAGAATGAAACGTATGATCTCAAACCTGAAAGATCACTACATCATCTGTGGCGGCGGGGTGGTCGGCAAGGAGGTGGCGCTGGAACTGAAGCGGGCAGGCATGCCTTTCGTGATCGTGGACAAGGATCCGGCACGCTCTGAATTGGGACGAGACGAGACGGTCCTGTTCGTGGAGGGTCGCGCAGAGGACGATGAGGTGCTGGTCGAAGCCGGCATCCACAATGCCAGGGGTCTGATTGCCGTGCTGAGGGAGGACGCGCTCAACGTGTTCGTGGTACTCTCCGCGCGACAGGCGAATCCGGACCTGACGATCGTCGCACGGGCGGCAGAGGAGCGGACCATCGGAAAACTGATGACTGCGGGCGCCGACCGGGTGATGTCGCCCTACCAGTTGGCGGGGCGGAGAATCGCGTCGGTGCTTCTGCGTCCGTCGATCGTGGACTTTCTTGACGTGGTGGTGGGCAAGGGCGATGCTGCGATGCGTCTGGAGCAGTTTCACGTAGCAGCGGGGTCGTCTCTTGTCGGCAAGCAATTGAAAGACACGGAAATCGGTCAGCAGACCGGGGCGATTGTCGTTGGCATCCAGGGACCGGACGGACAACCCCGGGTCGACCCCGCGGCCTCGGCCGGGCTTTCCGGCGTCACAATTTCCCGGGACGACGTACTCATCGCCCTCGGCAGCGACGGACAACTGAACCGGTTGAAGGATATGGCCGAGTAACGATGTACCGTCCCGTAAAGGGACTCAGGATGGCTGCCGGATTCCCTTTCTGAATGCCTTCGAATCCGCAACGGGTCGCCGCGACCGGCAGGTTGGGCGACCCGTTCTCGCACCAGGAGATAATCGATGAAGCTACCACTCTGTGTCGTAACGGACCCGGATGGGCAGACTACGCCGGACGGGTCGCGGTATTACGGCGGGTTCTACATCCGGGAGATTCTCGCGCACGCGGGTATTCCCCATGACGCGGTCGATCGTCCGCTGGCCGGCCTGGATGGATATCGCGTGGTTCTGCTGCCCTGGCAGTTGCCGCTGTCAGACTCGGAGCGGAAGCTGCTTGCGGGGTTCGTGGAATCCGGCGGGGCGCTGATCGGCCTGGGAGGCCTGTCGGGACTCGACGACGTATTCGGCGCGGCGGACCGGGGCGGGATGGCGGACGGATACGTTCAGGTGACGGCGAAGGATCACCCGGTCACCTCCGGATTCCATAGCAGTCTGCATTGTTTCGGCGGGCGGCGGATCAGGGCAGTCGAAGGCACCGCGCTCGCGCGGGTGATGGGCGCCAGCGACGGGGTGGTGGAGCATCGCGCCGGAAACGGCCTGGCGATGGCCGTGGGCCCCGACCTGGTCCGGACCATCGTGCAGATCCAGCAGGGGCATCCGATTCCCCCCGCAACCGGTCCCACGCGGATCGACGTGATCCGGGGCCTGGCGCTGGACCTGGACCGCGACCGGTCGCCCGTGCCCGGTGAAGAGGAGAACCTGGTCTTCCTGGAGCCGATCGCGGATGAGTTCAGGGAGTTGATCGTCAAGGCCGTTCTTTACGCCTGCCGGGAGTGCGGCGTCTTTCTGCCCGTACTGTGGTACTGGCCGGACAATCTGCCTGCTATCGCGCACATGTCCCACGACTCGGACGGAGGAGACGAAGCGCTGGGATGGTCCTTGCTGCGCCTGACGCAGGAGGTGGACATTCGCACGACGTGGTGCAACATGGCGGGACACTACAAGCCGGCGTTCTACCGCGCCATCCAGGAATACGGCTCGGAGGTGGCCCTGCACTACGACGCCCAGACCTGGCAGACCGCGTCGGACGACCAGAAGCCGGACACCGCCCATCTGAAATGGGGATACGACGAGTTGGCAGGCCAACTGAAGACGGTCACGGAAGCGGCGGGACGGCCGGTCACCACCAACAAGAACCATACGCTGCGCTGGCAGGGCCGGCTGGAATTCTTCCGCTGGTGCGAACGCCTGGGCATCACCCTGGAGCAAAGCCGAGGGCCGAATACGCCCTATACGAACGGCTTTCCCTTCGGCGGCTGCCACCCCTGGTTTCCGATTGACGACGAAAAGCCAGGCGGTCCTCCGATCGACGTGTTGGAAGTGAACCTGACCGTGCAGGATATCCACAAGCGGTGCTCCACCCGCCTGGCGCACTGCTTCGCGGACCGGGCGTTCCGGCACCACGGCATCGCGCATTTTCTCTTCCATCCCGCCCACGTCGGGGATCCGGCCGTGCGCGGCGGGCTCAGGGAGATCGTCGGGTACACCATGGACAAGGGAATGCCCTGGTGGACCGCGGCCCGGATCGACGCGTGGGAACGCGCGCGGCGCACGGTGCGGTTCGGACTTCGCGATAACGGCACGTACGAGGTCAGCGCCGATGCAAACCTGAAGGGTGCGACCGTGTTGCTGCTTGATATAGAAGGCGACACGCGCGGGGACGTTGTGGAGCGATACGGCTTTCGGTTCCGCGCCGTTACGATGGACCTGGATGGCGGACAGAGCGTAGAATTGCCGCGGGGATGAAGACCGGCCGATGATTGGTCAGGAGCAGAACAGGCTTCAGAAAACGGGTCCTTGCCGTGGATACGGCTTGACTCGCCGGGGACGATCCGGTACCTTGTTATTGCACTCGATAGGATGAGACCCATATTTGGCATTTGCGACTGGCTGCAGTTGCCTGCGGAGGTCTGCCATGGTCAGTGACGTGACTCGAAGGATGGCCTGGAACGAGTATCTGGACGTGGAACGGGCGGCCAGATACTACGATAAACTCTCCCGCCAGTATCGCAGGCGGCACAATGCGGTCATGATAGGACTCGCGCTGTGCGCGATAGCAGGAGCCGGGCGCTTTATGTTTTCGGACTACATTGGCCGGCTTGCCGAAGTCATCGTCGATTTGGGCATCATAGCTGTCAGTGTGTTCGGTTTACTCGGGAATCATGCGAGAAAGTCCGCAAGTCTTCATGCGGTCAGCGTGATGTGTTTTGACTTGCAGGATAAACACAAAGCGTTGTGGTCGAAGATAGAAAACAATGCAATAGGCAACGACGAAGCGTACAATTTACTGATGGAACTTATCGAGGCCGGCGAGAGAGCAACAAGCATTCCGGGTTGGGCAGACATTTCAGTGAATGACAAATTGAACAGAAAGAGCCAGAGAGAAGCGGATGCTTCGCTGGTAGATCAATATTCGATCAGGGAGGCATGATGCCGGAAAGGGCCGGCGAAGAACGAGCAATCAGGCCGCCGCGCAATCCCGAGAGCCCCAGACCCGCGCCGCCACCACGACCGGTGACAACGCCACAAGCTCCACCCGGACCGCAATCACCGCCCGGGCCAAGAGAAGACAGATAAAACAGAAGCCGAGGTGAAAACCTCGGCTTTTTTTGTTCCGCTGGGAGAAACAATCCAACCACGTCTATCTCCACAGATCGGCCATTGCCTCGTCTACGGAAAACGATTTCCCTGTGGCGGGCTGATTTTCCCGGTGTAGAATCAACAGGGTCCAGCTTACCTCTTGGAGCAGGGCGCCATAGGCTTCAATATTCTCATCCACCGCTTTGAATTTTTCGTAAATGCCCGGGTGGTTCTCCCTGATTTCTTCGCCAAGAACCAGCCAAGTTTTTCTGCGCACTGTCTTCCCGGCTTCATCCAGGCCGGCAATGGCCCCTTCCACGTCACCATTGCGGCACATAGATTTGTAATTTCCCGGGTTCTGTTCAAGCAGCTTCAGAAACTCGCGCCAATCAGACATGGCATTCAAAACTGCATCATTGGTATCTTCGAAATTTCGGTATATCTCGCTCAAAATTGAAGAGCGCGACAATGCAACCATGTTTTCACGCGCTGAACTATCTATCAGAGAAGACACTTCTCCCGCAACCGGCACATCTATCACAGCCACGCCCATGTCTCACTTCCTGCGGTCTGTTTCATACATCCATCTTCCCGCGATCCCGACTTACCGTCTCGCCTGTGCAAAAAGCACTGAGAAATCGACAAATCGGGCCTTGTCCAATTGCTCCTTCCATCCGATAAAGCACGATGATGTCTCTTTCGTTTGGCAGACACAATATGCACACATTCGAGTGAGAATCTCTGCCAAGTTGACTTGCACAATGACTTTCAGACCAACTATACGAAGGATCGGAACATGTCAATAAGAATGAGACAACTCTTGCGTGAATTTAGTGAAGCACGTGTTGCCATTCGAGAGTGTTCTTGGGTTGGTTGATCCAGACTTCGTTGGGAACGTGTGGCGGTCTCGGTTTGCCTCTGACAAATCG
>CAZKDZ010000285.1:0-23846 GCA_964551635.1 uncultured bacterium
TTGTTCAGTCGGTGCTGAGAGTGCGCCAGGCCGGAACGGTATATCGTTGCGGCCTCCAGCGTGTCGCCCCCTGCGAGCGTCAGGTCGCCGAGGAGATTCCAGATCGGGACCTGTTCCGGGTCGCGATGCAGGATGCGGCGATAGACGCCGGCCGCCCTGAGCGGCAGATTCAGCCGCTGATAGCCGTCGGCGATCAACAGATTGAACCGGATGTTCGACGTTGGGACGGACGCGGCCCGATCCAGGATCCGGAGGACGTCCTGGCGCTGCCGTCTGGCCGTGTAGATCTGGAGGAGGTGGGTATACGCCCTGAAATCCGCGGGATTCAGACGCGTGATGGCCTCGAGTTGAGCCGTTGCCAGCAGTGTATCCCCCTGTCCTTCGACAAGGGTGTCGTAAAGCAGCCATCGATGGGCCGCGGACCGGGGTTCCAGCCGCACGGCCTTTCGCGCCGCCTGGCCTGCTTCGGCCAGGCGGTTCAAAGTAATCAGATTATGAGCGAGTGAATTGTACAGCGTGGCGGCGGTGGAATCGATGACAATGGCCGCCTTCAGCGACGCAACGGCTTCTTCAATCTGCCCTGCAATCTTGTACCTCTTGGCGTCGATGAAATGACCCAGCGCCCGGGAATCCGTCCCGCGGGGTTCGGGCCGGGGAGGATCGACGGCCTTTCCGGTCGCGGCGCAACCGGCAATGCCCGTGAAACCGAGGAGAATGAGGACTGTGCGTGTTTTCATATTCTGCGCGTCGAATCTCCGGAACAATGGATGTCCGACAGGAAGAGCGACCGGATGAAAGGGGATTCAGACAGTTGCACGATTCGGATCAGAAAAGGTTGCCCGCCCGTTTTTCGAGGATCAGTTTGCCCGCCTCGTTTTCGATTGGAATCGGATATTCCTGCGTAAAGCAGGCCGTGCAATACTGAAGTGAGGAATTGGGGGCCACGCCAAGCATACCGTCGAGTGAGAGATAGCCGAGGCTGTCCACGCCGAGATGTTCGCGGATCTGCTCCACGGTTTTGGCGCTGGCGATCAGTTCCTTTTCGGTCTGAAAGTCAATTCCGTAAAAGCACGGACCCACAATGGGAGGGCAGCTCACACGCACGTGAACCTGGCGGGCGCCCGCTTCGCGCAACATCCGTACCAGGTGTTTGAGGGTGGTGCCCCGGACAATCGAATCCTCCACCACGACCACCCGTTTACCGTTCAGAACGCCCCTGACCGGGTTGAATTTGAGGCGGACCTTGGACGATCGACTGTCCTGCCCGGGAGTGATGAACGTGCGCCCGACGTAGTGGTTGCGTATGAGCCCGATTTCGTGTTTGATGCCGGACTGGTTGGCGTAACCCAACGCCGCGGTATTGCTGGAGTCCGGCACGGATATCACGATGTCCGCGGCGGCAGGCTGTTCTATAGCGAGCTGTCTGCCGAGCCGCCGCCGGGTCTTGTCCACGTTGTCGCCGAAGATGATGCTGTCGGGCCGTGAAAAATAGATGTATTCGAAAATGCAGAATGCATGGCGATCGGCTTCCGTCGTCGTAAATGCGCGGAGACCGTTGGAATCTATCATGACGAGTTCGCCGGGTTCGATGTCGCGAATATAGCGTGCCGAGATGATGTCGAGCGCGCACGATTCGGAGGCGACGATCCAGGCGTCGCCCAGTTGTCCCAGGCATAACGGACGGAATCCAAAGGGATCGCGGGCCGCGAACAGCTGGTTTTCCGTGGCAAGGACGAGCGAATACGCGCCCTCGATCCGCTGTAAAGCGTCCATGATTCGATCGGGCATCTTCTCTTCTCTGGATCTGGCAACGAGGTGCAGGATCAATTCGCTGTCGGTCGTCGTCTGGAAGATGGCGCCGTCGTCCTGCATCCCGTTGCGGAGTTCGGCCGTATTCGTGAGGTTGCCGTTGTGCGCGACGGCGACGAACGCGTCCCGGCATTCAGCCAGAAAGGGCTGTGCGTTGGTGAGGGTGTCAGATCCGGTGGTGGAATACCGATTGTGCCCGATGGCCAGGTGGCCCGGCAGCCGATCCAGAATGGCCCCGTCGCCGAATACATCGGCAACCTGGCCCATTTCGGTATGGCGAAACAGGTATTCGCCGTTACCGGAAACGATGCCGCTGCTCTCCTCACCCCGGTGCTGCAGGGCGTGCAGGCCCAGCGTGGTCAGTTTCGCCGCATCGCTGTCCCCATAGATGCCGAAGATGCCACAAAAGTGTTTAACGTTCCGGTCCATCGGCCCTCCTGCCGGTCAGTGCCTGCGTCGCCTGCGTCTGGCGGATTTACTTCGGCGGTTACGCCCACGTTCAGGCCGGGAACCGCCTTCCTTCAGCGAAACGTCGAGCCGGCGGAATCTCCTGTCCGCCCGTACGAGCCGGACCACCACAGGGTCGCCCAGCCGGAACCGTCTGCCGGTGCGTTGACCGATCAGGGCGCCCTCGCTTTCGTGATACACGTAGTAGTCGTCCCCGATCGTACTGACCCTGACCAGTCCGTCAATCAGGTAGTCGTTGAGCTCGGCGAAGAATCCGATCGACCGGACGCCGACGATGACCGCGTCGAAATCCTCGCCCACGCGTTCTTCCAGAAAGCGGATCTGTTTGACCTTTACGGACGCTCTTTCCGCCTCCTGAGCCACGCCTTCCCTGCCGGATACGACGTCGCCCAGCGCCGGAAGTCGTTCCCGGAGCCGGTTCTTTCGTTCTTCGGTCAGCTCTGCGGCCTCTTTCAGGAGCCGATGGACCAGAAGGTCGGGGTATCGTCGAATCGGGGAGGTGAAGTGGGTGTAGGTGTCGCAGGCGAGCCCGAAGTGGCCGACGTTGTCCGGTGAATAGACGGCCTTCTTCATGGACTGCAACAACCTGGCGTTCAGCACCTGCCCGAAACGCTTTCCTTCGACCGCGGCCAGGAATTTCTGAATATCGGCAGCGGTGATCCGTTCCCGCCGTGGAAAGCCCATCCCGAAGGCGGCGGCCGTGTCTGCGAACTCCGCAAGCCTTTGCGAGTCCGGCTTTTCGTGAATGCGGAAGAGACACGGCAGCTTCCGGTCTCGAAGATGGCGTGCGACGGTTTCGTTCGCCAGCAGCATGAACTCCTCGATAATCCGGTGGCTGTCGAGGCGTTCGCTCCTGCGAATTTCGGTGACGCGGCCCGTGCCATCCAAAACGATACGCGGTTCGGCTATATTGAAATCGATCGCGCCCCGGTTCATTCGCCGGCAGGTGATGTACCTTCGCAGCGTGTCCATCTTCCGCAGGACGGCGACGTGTGGCCCGGGTTCGGCCGACCGGCTTCCATTGAGAAACTGCTGGGCTTGCCGGTACGACAGCCTGGCCTTGCTTCTGACCACGGACGGCGCGATCCGGGATTCCAGCGGCCGGCCGTTCGCATCCAGATCGATCAGTACGCTGACGGCAAGCCGGTCCTTGCCGGGAAGCAGGGAGCAAAGGTGTCCGGAGAGGCTCTCCGGCAGCATGGGAATCGTCCGGTCCGCGAGGTAGATGCTGGTACCTCGGACCAGGGCTTCGTGGTCCAGCGGGCTGCCTTCTCTTACGTAATAGCCAACGTCGGCAATGTGTACGCCCAGCCGGAATCCGCCGTCCGGCTTATCTTCCAGAGAGACCGCGTCGTCGTGGTCCCGGGCGTCTTCAGGGTCGATGGTAACGCAGTGGAGATGACGCAGATCCAGCCGGTTAAGGGTTTCTGCCTGGGGAATCCGGTCCGGAAACGCCTCCGCGGCCGCGAGTACATGCGGGGGAAATTCGACGGGCAGGTCGAACTCTTTGACGATGGCAAGGGTGTCAATCCCCGGGTCTCCGGCCTGCCCCAGAACTTCGATGACCTCGCCTTCGGGATTGGCGTGTCCGGGAAGCCAGGGCCGGAGCCGGACAACGACCAGCTGGCCGTCGCGCGCGCCTCCGGCATCTTCGGAGGAGACGTGGAGGTCCCGCGGAAATCGGGGATCGTCCGGTTCAACGAAGCCGAAACGGGTTCCCGCTCGATAGATCCCCACGATGGATCTGGCGCCGCGTTCGAGCACACGGCTTATTTCGCCCTCGGCTTTGCCGCTGCGCCCGCGGGACAACCTGACCACGACCCGGTCGCCGTGCAACGCGCCCCGCAAGCCCCCGGGACCGACATAGACGTCCGGGTTCCCATCATCCCTGCACACGAAGCCGAACCCGTCGGGGTTGACGCTGATAAGACCCGTTGCGAAATTGAGCTTTTTCGGTGGGCCAAACCGGTTGTTTCGCAGCCGGACGATGGCGCCTTCCCGTTCGAGCTGGACGAGCAGGCGTCGAAATCGCCGATAGTCGTTTTCAGGCACCCGCAATGCCCGGCTCAGTTCGCGAGGTCTGAGCGGGCGCCCGGATTCACTTTGGACAAAATCCAGAACCCGGTCGCGGGTTATGGACATGGCGTCAATTCATCCCGATCGCGGTAGATATCCATACCCTCCTGAAAGGCAGGCGCCGCCGCTATTTTCTTGATGCAGCGGGGAGAATCCCTTATTATTGCGCAACCGTTGGAGTTCGCGTTAAATATATAAGTTAGCAGGCAGAAAATCAAAAACAAAAGGGGGAAAAACCGGAAATTTCCGCGTCAGGAGAAAGAGGTCACGAAGCAGATTACCCGGATTCATCGTCTTTCGCACCCTGTACCCGAAATTAATCGCCGAAGGAGCTTTCTTATGAGACGTCAGATTCCCTTTATTCTTCTTCCATTACTTCTGTTGGCCTTCCACGGGTCCGTATTCGCCCATTGCGAAATCCCCTGCGGAATCTATGGCGACGAGACCCGGTTCGCGGCCATAGAGGAAAACCTGAAGACCATTGAGAAGTCCATGAACCAGATCAACCTGCTTTCGGCCGAAGCAGGCAAGAACGCGAACCAGCTTGCGCGGTGGGTAAATAACAAGGAAATGCACGCGGATCAGATTCGTGACATTATTGCGCAGTACTTCCTTGCCCAGCGCATCAAGGCGCCTGCGAACGACGATCCGGCCGCCGGCAAGGCTTATTCCGGCAAGCTGGCGCTGCTTCATCAGATGATCGTCTCTGCGATGAAGTGCAAACAGACCACCGACACGGCCCATGTGAAGAAGTCGAGAGAACTGCTGGAGGCGTTCCGGACGCTGTACATGAAAAAATGAAGTACCACGGGCCTGTTTTGTCCCGATTCCGCTGGAAACACCACGCCGGGTCTACCCGTCAAGACCCGGCTGCCATTTTCAAATGTCAGATTTTCCTTGCCAAGATTACGCCGGTGTGATATATTGGTTGCTTGCTGGCACTCAGCATGCCAGAGTGCTAACAGCGAGCTGTTAACCATTTAAAATCAATAAATTCAACGCCGGTCCCGTCTCAATTATTCAAGGAGGATAGAGACATGGCAGTCAAGGTGAAGCCGCTGGGAGATCGTGTGCTGGTCAGGCCCCAGGAAGAAGAGGAACAGGTGAAAGGTGGTATCATTATTCCTGACACGGCAAAAGAAAAGCCTCAGCGCGGTGAAGTCGTGGCCGTCGGAGATGGCAAAGTGGACGATTCCGGCAGCAGGATCGCGCCGTCCGTGTCATCCGGCGACGTGGTGCTCTACGGCAAATATTCCGGCACCGAGGTCCGGCTGGACGATGAGGACCACCTCATCATGTCCGAGAGCGATATTCTGGCGATTATTGAAGACTGAGGCGGTTCATCTAAAGATACGTCAAGGAGGACGAAATGCCGAAGCAGCTTGAATTCGATGTTGCGGCCAGAGACGCGCTGAAGCGCGGCGTGGACAAGTTGGCCGAGGCGGTCAAGGTCACGCTGGGTCCAAAGGGCAGGAACGTCGTGCTGGACAAGAAATTCGGGTCTCCCACGGTCACCAAGGACGGCGTCACCGTGGCGAAAGAGGTGGAACTGGAAGATCCCTACGAAAATATGGGCGCTCAGATGGTGAAGGAAGTCGCCTCCAAGACGTCCGACGTGGCTGGCGACGGTACCACGACGGCAACCGTGCTGGCCCAGGCGATCTACAGCGAAGGACTCAAGAACGTAACCGCAGGCGCCAATCCCATGGATCTGAAGCGGGGCATCGACAAGGCGGTGGCCGCGGTCGTAAAGTCGATCCAGGACATCAGCAAGCCGGTTGCCGGGCACACCGAAATCGCCCAGGTCGCAACGGTTTCCGCCAACAGCGACACGGCAATCGGTGACCTGATCGCCGAAGCCATGGAAAAGGTCGGCAAAGACGGCGTCATTACCGTCGAAGAGGCGAAATCCATCGAAACCGGACTGGAAGTCGTCGAAGGAATGCAGTTCGATCGCGGATATCTGTCGCCTCATTTCGTCACGGATCCGGACAATATGGAAGCGACGCTGGAAGAGGCCTATCTGCTGATCCACGACAAGAAGATCTCGGCGATGCGCGATCTGCTGCCTGTTCTGGAAAAAACGGCTCAGACGGGCAAGCCGTTGCTGATTATCGCCGAAGACATCGAAGGCGAAGCCCTCGCCACGCTGGTTGTCAACAAGATCCGGGGCACGCTGAAGGTCGCGGGCGTCAAGGCGCCGGGTTTCGGCGATCGCCGCACGGCCATGCTGGAAGATATCGCCATCCTGACGGGCGGACGTGTGCTGTCCGAGGACGCGGGCTTCAAGCTCGAGAACGCGACCACGGCGGATCTGGGGCAGGCCAAGCGGGTTACGATTGACAAGGACAACACCACCATCGTGGAAGGCGGCGGCGAGTCCGGCGATATCCGGGGGCGTGTCGGGCAGATCCGGCGTCAGATCGACGAAACGACCTCAGACTACGACCGGGAGAAGCTGCAGGAGCGTCTGGCCAAGCTGGCCGGCGGCGTCGCGGTGGTGAACGTGGGCGCGGCAACGGAGACGGAAATGAAGGAGAAGAAGGCGCGCGTGGAAGATGCGCTGCACGCAACGCGGGCGGCCGTGGAAGAGGGGATCGTCCCCGGCGGCGGCGTGGCCTTTGTCCGGGCGATCGATTCTCTGGACAAGACACGCAAGGACGCGCGCGGCGACGAGAAGATCGGCGTGGAGATCGTGCGAAGGGCCCTGGAAGAGCCGCTTCGTCAGATCGCCAACAACGCCGGTGTCGAGGGCGCGATCGTCGTGCAGAAAGTCAACGCCGGCGAGGGTGGTTTCGGCTTTAACGCCGATACCGAGAAGTACGAAGACATGATTGCCGCCGGATTGCTGGATCCCACGAAGGTGGCGCGCACGGCCCTGGAGAATGCGGCGAGCATCGCCGGGTTGCTCCTGACCACCGAGGCGGTGGTGGCGGACATTCCGGAAGAAGAGAAGCCTCCGCCAGCGCCTCCGGGCGGCGGAATGTACTAGTAAAGTGATGCCTCCGGCGGTTGCATTGGAGGCCGAAGTAAAAGAGAAACGCGCCTTTGAAAAAAGGCGCGTTTCTCTTGTTTTGGATCATCCAGGTGTGTTAACCCTGATTTTCAATCATTCCGGGACCTGAATGTCAAATTGAACGACCTCGATATCCCGCTCTCGCAATTGATACCTTTTGTGTTTTTTGTGGTAAATGAATCGGCTGTCCTTTTTCGAATCGAGGTTAATCGTCCGCGGCTTCCTGCTGCGTCACGCCGCTGCAGAAGGCGACGTAATCGATGAGTTCGGTAATCTCGGGATTGTCGCCACAGACCGGGCAGCCGGGGTCGCGACGGATCTTGAACGTGCGGAAACTCATCGCCAGCGCGTCGTACATGAGCAGCCTGCCGATAAGCGGTTCACCCTGGCCGAGAATCAGCTTGACGACTTCGGTTGCCTGGATCAACCCCACGGTTCCCGGAAGCACGCCCAGGACCCCCGCGTCGGCGCAGGACGGCGCCAGTTCCGCGGGCGGGGGTTCGGGATAGAGGCACCGGTAGCACGGACCCTCCAGGTCGCAGGGATAGATGGTTACCTGCCCCTCGAACCGGAAGATGCTTCCGTCCACGATGGGCTTGCGCGCGAAAACGCATGCATCGTTCACCATATAGCGCGTGGGAAAGTTGTCGCATCCGTTTACCACGATGTCGTAGTCCGCGATGATGTCCATCACGTTATCGGAACTCAGGTACTCAACGTACGGGACAACCTTGCATCCCGGATTCAGGTCCTGCAGGGTTTCCCGCGCGGATATGGCCTTCGGTCTGCCCAGGTCGGATGTGCCATGCAGGATCTGGCGCTGAAGATTCGTGACGTCCACGACGTCCGCGTCCACGATTCCCAGGGTGCCGACGCCGGCCGCGGCGAGATAGTAGGCCGCGGGACTGCCCAGTCCGCCGGCGCCCACCATCAGTACTTTTGCGTCCAGCAGCTTTCCCTGGCCCTTTTCACCCACTTCGGGGACCAGGAGATGCCTGGAGTACCGGTGAACTTCGGCCTTGCTGAGCGCCCTGTCCTGCTGAACCGGATAACCCGCCTCCACCCAGGCGTTGAAACCGCCCTCGATGTGGTGGACGTTTTCATATCCCATATTCTGCAGGTCTCTCGCGGCCAGCAACCCCTGGTTTTCGTCGCCGTAGACGATGATGGCGGTTGACCGGTCGTTGGACAGGGTCTCGATGCGCAGTTCGAGGAATCCCCGCGACAGGTTCTCCGCGCCGTCGATATAACCCCCGGCGTAGTCTTCCCGCTCCCGCACGTCGAGCAGCAGGGCGCCGTCCATCCGCTCACTGGCTTCCCCCGGCGAGATACCCCGGACTTCGCTCCTGACACGCTCCATAAGCGCTTCAAATGCCGTGCTCATGATGTTCCCCTCGTTGCAATTTGAATGCAATCTTGTCCTGATAATGTATCCAATTCAGATTGGAAACGCAAAATTTAATGTGACATGTAACGGCGGACAAAAGGAAAAAGGAAGAAGGAAAAAGGAAGAAGGAAGAAGAGCGGGGAGACGGAAGAGGTGAGAGAATCGGGGAGACGGAAGAGGTGAGACGGTAGAAGAAGCCCGTGCCAATATATCCCTCCGACTCGCCTGCGGCCTGAGAAGAGACCTTATACGGCATGCGGTCTCTACCCTCTCCCGGCTTACGTCTCACCAGGTGGCGGGGTGTGGTGTGGTCCTCTACCGGCTCCCGTCTCACGTCTTCCCGTTTGTTCACGATATCGTAATCTTCGGCCCCGGCTGTTCGTGTGCGTCGATCTGGTCCATGATCTCCTGCGCGATTTCGAGGAAGGTCCGGGCCTCGTCGGATTCCCCTGTGGCAATCGGGTCTCCAGCGTCGCCACCCTTGCGAATTGCCGGCAGAATGGGCAGCCGGCCGAGCAGCGGAACGTTGAACGCCCGGGCGATCCGGTCCCCGCCGCCGGTTCCGAAGATCGCCGCGGATTCTCCGCAGCAGGGACAGATGAAGACGCTCATGTTTTCCACGGCCCCCAGAATGGGGACGTCCACCTTGCGGAACATTTCGACGCTTCGCGTCACGTCTTCCAGCGCCACGTCCTGCGGCGTGGTGACGATCACCGCGCCGCTGAGCGGAACAGTCTGGGCGAGTGTGAGCTGTGCGTCTCCGGTCCCGGGCGGAAGATCGACGACGAGGAAATCCAGCTCGCCCCAGGCGACGTCCGTCATGAACTGCTGAATCATCTTGCCTACGATCGGGCCGCGCCAGATTACGGGGGTGTCCTCTCCGGCGATGAGTCCGAGAGACATCAGTTTCACGCCGTGGTTTTCAAGAGGGATGATCTTGCCGCCGGCGGACCGGGGTTGCTCCCCGGCGCCCAGCATCATCGGGACATTCGGTCCGTAGATGTCGGCATCGAGAAGGCCGACGGCCTGACCCTGGCGCGCCAGCGCGACGGAGAGGTTCACGCTGACGGTGGTTTTGCCCACGCCTCCCTTGCCGCTGGAAACGGCCACGATATGCTCGACGTCGGGAATGGGGCGAGGTTTCGGCATGCCGGGTGGCATTTGCATGGGTTCGTTCCTTGAAGGTGATTGATTGTCGGGATCCTATGGGGGTGTCTTTCCAGGTGCGCCCCTCTTCGCTCTGGAGTATGGTGATATGTCGCGCAGGCGTCCGACTTCCTCGATGACGCGACCAGCCGCCCGGTCGATTTCGGCTTCGGTGTTGAATCTTCCAATCCCGAACCGGATACTGCCTTCGGCAAGCCGGTTCGGCACCCCCAGCGCGCGCAGTACGTACGAGGGTTCCAGCGAGGCCGACGTGCAGGCGGAGCCGGACGATAGCGCGATTTCGCCCAGGCCCACCATCATGCCCTCGCCGTCCACGCCTTCGAAGCTGACGTTCAGGTTTCCATCCAGGCGCTTCACCGGATGTCCGTTGAGATGGATATCGTCCAACCCTTCGAACAGACGTTTTTCCAGCCGCTCGCGCAACTCCCGCAGCCGGGCGCCTTCAGCGGCCATTTCCGCTCGCGCAAGTTCGCAGGCCGCCCCCATGCCCACGATGCCGGGCACATTGAGCGTGCCCGACCGCATGCCCCGTTCGTGACCGCCTCCGTCGATTTCCGCCACGAGGCGGACCCGCGGCCGGCTGCGAACGTAGAGTGCGCCAACGCCCTTGGGTCCGTAGAGTTTGTGGGCCGAGATCGAGAGCATGTCGATACCGAGGGCCTGCACGTCGACGGGCAGCTTGCCGACGGCCTGGGCTGCGTCGCAGTGGAAGAGGACGTCGCCTTCCCTGCAGACAGCCCCGATCTCGTCCAGCGGCTGTATCGTACCGATTTCATTGTTGGCCGCCATGATGGAAACGAGCAGGGTGTCTTCCCGTATCGCTTCCGAAACGGCTTTGGGGTCGACCTGTCCATACCGGTCCACAGGAAGGACGGTCACGTCGAAACCGCGCCGTTGGAGCGCTTTGCACGAATCGAGGACGGCGTGGTGTTCCGTGGCCTGGGTGATGAGGTGCCCGCCCCTGTCCCGGCGCACGGCGGCTACGCCCTTGATGGCCAGATTGTCCGATTCCGTCGCGCCGCTTGTAAAGATGATCTCCCTCGCGTCCGCATGAATGAGTTCCGCGATCTGTTCCCGGGCCCGGTCCACCGCGGCTTCGGCGGCCCATCCGAAGCTGTGGGTACGGCTGGCCGCATTGCCGAAATCCTCCTTGAAAAAGGGCAGCATTGCGTCCAGAACCCTGGGGTCGACGGGTGTGGTGGCCAGGTTGTCTAGATAGATATGAGTCATATCAAGAAACGGGTAGAATGACAAAGGAAGAAGGAAAAAGGAAGAAGGAAGAAGAAATCCTTGCCAGATAGGATTCTCCACGTTGCCTCCGGCACCAGAAGAAACCTTCCAAGGCAGGCAATCTCTCCCCTCTCCCGTCTTACGTCTAACCGGTTTTTTTGAGTTCATTCCCCATCAAAAAGCGCCGTGACGAAGGCTTCCGGTTCGAAGTCACTCAGATCGTCCTGGCCTTCTCCCATGCCGACCATGCTGACGGGGAGGCCGAGTTCGTCGGCGATGGCAATGACAACGCCGCCTCTGGCGGTGCCGTCCAGTTTCGCCAGAACAAGGCCGGTAATTCCAATGTCCGCGTGAAATTGCCGGGCCTGCGCAACGGCGTTCTGTCCGGTGGTCGCGTCCAGGACCAGCAAGGTCTCGTGAGGCGCGTCCGGCAGGCACTTGCCCAGGACGCGACGGATTTTCTTGAGTTCCTCCATCAGATTGACACTCGTGTGCAGGCGCCCGGCGGTGTCGATAATGACGACGTCCATATCGCGGGACCGGGCGGCGTCAAGCGCGTCGAAGGCCACCGACGCGGCGTCCGCGCCGGGCCTGTGGCGAACGATGTCGGCGCCCGAACGTTCGGACCAGATCGATAGCTGGTCGATCGCGGCGGCCCGGAACGTGTCGCAGGCGGCCAGGAGCACCCGCTTTCCACGCGCGCCGTACCGGCAGGCCAGTTTTCCGATTGTCGTCGTCTTGCCCGATCCGTTGACACCGGCGACCAGGATGACGTGAGGTCTGGTGCGGGAAGGCTCGCGGTCCGGAGGCTGGGCGGCGCGGAGGATCTCCAACAGTTCGTCTGCCAGCCGCGCTCGCACCCAGTCTTCCGACCGCTCGGGCGCCGGAACGTCCTGCAGGCGCTCGCGGAGCCGGTCGATGATCCTCAGGGTTGCGTTGACGCCCACGTCGGCCCGGATCAGGATTTCTTCGATCTCCTCGAGGGTTTCCTCATCCAGAACGCGGCTGCGCCGCAGGACCTCGCTGATTTTTCCGGACAGTCCCTCCCTGGTCTTTGAGAGGCCCTGCTTGAATTTTTGCAGAAAATTTCCGAGCATGCTGCCGCCGTCTCCTCGTCTGGCGCGCGGGGTCGCCCCGCGAACGGCCATAATCAGAAGGGGCACGGCGCGCCGTGCCCCTGGGCGGACTGCTACGGTGGCGGTCTGCCGTCAGTAAGCCGTTTCCCTGAGGAGGTCGAGGATGCGCTCCAGGTCGTCGTCTGTATAGAACTCGATTTCGATTTTGCCCTTTTTGCCCCTGCGGTTGATATTCACACCCGTACCGAACCGGCGCTGCAGGTCTTCCTCGAGCGACAGGACCTGAGGATCCTTGCCATGGTGCGACGGTCTCGAGGGTTCGCGGCGCCCCGCTTTACCGGCCTTGACGAGAATTTCGACCTGCCTGACGGAGAGACCGTCCGAAATGGTTTTCCTGCAGAGATTCGCCTGCAGCCGGTCGTCTTCCAGACCCAGCAGCGCGCGTGCGTGGCCCATGGAGATCTTTTTTTCCTGCAGGGCGTTTCTGACTTCCTCCGCCAGGTGCAGAAGCCGCAGCGTATTGGTTACGGTGGACCTGTTCTTGCCGACTTTCTGCGCCACCTCTTCCTGGGTCAGGAAGCAGGTTTCCATCAGGGCCCGGTAGGCCTTTGCTTCTTCAATCGGATTCAGGTCTTCCCGCTGCACGTTTTCGATGAGCGAGATTTCCATCATCTCCTGGTCCGATCCCACGTCAAGCAGGATGGCGGGCACGGTCTCCAAACCCGCCTCTCTCGCGGCGCGGAGACGCCTTTCGCCCGCGATGAGCTGGTATCCGGTCCCTTCACGCCGGACAACGACGGGCTGGATGACTCCTTTTTCCCTGATCGAGTCCGCCAGTTCCCGGACGGCATCCGGTTCGAACGCCTCCCGGGGCTGGTGTCTGTTCGGCCGGAGGTCTCCAACCGCTATGTCGAATACCCGCGCCTCCGGACGGCTGTCGCCCGTTGCCGTCGATCCCGCGGTCTGTTCCAGGGTCGACTCATCAGCGCCGGGGATCAGGGCGCCGAGGCCCCTGCCGAGTGCCTTACGCCTGGCCATGGTTGATGACCTCCCCTGCCAGACTCATGTAGTTCCGGGCCCCTGGCGACATAATGTCGTACAGGATGATGGGCTTGCCAAAACTCGGTGCTTCACCGAGTTTTACGTTGCGCCCGATGACGGTGTCGTAAACGCGGTCTCCGAAGTGGTGACGGGCTTCATCCACGACCTGTCTGGATAGATTGAGCCGGGTGTCGAACATCGTAAGCAGTACGCCTTCGATTCTGAGCGGGGGATTGAGACGGCGCTGAACCAGCCGCAGGGTATTCAACAGCTTTCCCACACCCTCCAGCGCGTAATATTCGCACTGTATCGGAATGAGGACGGATCCGGCGGCGGTGAGCGCGTTGAGAGTAAGCAGCCCAAGGGACGGCGGGCAATCGATCAGCAGAAACTCGTAGTTTTCGCCAGCCTTCTCCAGCGCGACTCTGAGCCGGTGTTCCCGGGCGCCAAGGTTTACCATCTCGACCTCCGCGCCCGTGAGCCGCACATGCGACGGGGCTACGTTCAGGTAGGGAATCTCGGTTTCCCTGGCGATGTCGGCAAGCGGGTACTCCTGAACGAGAACCTCGTAGATGCAGGGGTCCTCTCGTGCTATTGATACGCCGAAACTGCTGGTGGCGTTCGACTGCGGGTCGAGGTCGACGAGAAGGGTCTTCTTTTCCGCAGCCGCCAGACAGGCCGAAAGGTTGACGGCTGTCGTGGTCTTTCCAACGCCGCCCTTCTGGTTGGCAATGGCGATGATTCTTGGCATATAGTGAAAAACCCTGTGCGGCGCCGCCCTGCTGTTCTTCGATCTGTGTTAATCGATGGCGGCCTGGGCGGCGGCCAGACGGGCGATGGGCACCCTGTAGGGCGAGCAGGAGACGTAATCGAGGCCGACGTTGTGACAGAACTTCACGGAGTCAGGATCGCCGCCGTGTTCGCCGCAGATGCCCACCTTCAGCGTGCTGCGCGCCGACCGCCCCCGTTCGGTCCCGATGATGACCAGCTGTCCCACGCCTTCCTGGTCCATGCTCAGGAAGGGGTCCTGTTCGAGGATGCCCTGTTCGATGTAGGCTGGCAGGAATTTGCCGGCGTCGTCGCGCGAAAAACCGAAGGTCATCTGTGTGAGGTCATTTGTACCGAAGCTGAAGAATTCGGCGGACTTCGCGATCGAGTCGGCCACCAGGGCAGCGCGCGGGACCTCGATCATGGTGCCGACGAGATAGTCGATCTTGATTCTGCCCTTGCCCATGACCTCGTCGGCGACGCGGTCGACGAGGTTTCTGAGCTCGGCGAACTCCTTGACGGCGCCCACGAGGGGGATCATGATCTCCGGAATGACTTTGATCCGCCGCCGGCGCACGTTCACGGCCGCTTCAAAAATGGCGCGTGCCTGCATCTCGTATATTTCCGGATAGGTGACACCCAGGCGACAGCCGCGATGCCCCAGCATGGGGTTGAATTCATGCAGGCTGTCAACTTTCTTGCGAATCGTTCCGAGCGGGACGCCCATCTGCCGCGCCATTTCCCGTTGCTGTTCGCGCTCGTGGGGCAGGAACTCGTGCAGAGGCGGGTCCAGCAGACGGATGGTAACGGGAAACCCCTTCATGGCCCTGAAAATGCCTTCGAAGTCATCGCGTTGAATGGGCAGGAGCTTGTCCAGGGCTTTTCTTCTTCCCGATTCATCCGCCGCGAGGATCATTTCCCGTACTGCCAGAATCCGGTCGCCTTCGAAGAACATGTGCTCGGTCCGGCACAGGCCGATTCCCTCCGCGCCGAACTTCCGTGCAATCTCCGAATCCTGCGGCGTATCCGCGTTGGTGCGAACATCCAGTTGCTTTATCTCTTCCGCCCATTTCATGATGGTATTGAAGTTTCCGGATAACTTCGGGCTCAGCGTGGGCACGCGGCCCAGCATCACTTCGCCCGTGGAACCGTCCAGAGAGATCCAGTCGCCCGCCTTTACCGTCGTGCCATGGACCTCAAACAGGTCCGAATTGTAATCGACCGTGATTGCTCCGCAGCCGGCCACGCAGCACTTGCCCATCCCGCGCGCCACCACGGCGGCGTGACTGGTCTGCCCGCCGCGGGCGGTCAGAATGCCCCTGGCGGCGTTCATCCCGCCGATGTCTTCGGGCGATGTCTCGAGGCGGACGAGGATGACGTCTTCGCCGTCTTCGGCCATCGTCTCGGCATCGTCGGCCGTGAAAACCGCTCTGCCCGATGCCGCTCCCGGCGAAGCGGGAAGGCCGGTCGCCAGGACTTCGCGCGGCGCGCCGGGGTCGAAGGTGGGATGCAGGAGGTGATCCAGCTGGGCCGGATCGATTCGGGCGATGGCTTCGTCCCTGGTAATCAGACCCTCTTTCACCATGTCGACCGCTATCTTCAGCGCGGACGCCGCGGTGCGCTTGCCCGTTCGGGTCTGCAGCATCCAGAGTTCACCTTCCTGGACGGTAAACTCGATGTCCTGCATCTCACGATAGTGCAGTTCCAGTTTCTTATATATCTCTTCGAGGGTTCTGTACGCGTGCGGCAACTGCCGTCTCATTTTCGCGACCGGCTCAGGCGTGCGGACCCCCGCCACGACGTCTTCACCCTGGGCGTTTATCAGGTATTCGCCATAGAATTTCTTCGCGCCCGTGGACGGATCCCGGGTAAACGCCACCCCCGTCGCGCAGTCGTCGCCCATATTGCCGTAAACCATGGATTGCACGTTGACGGCGGTTCCCCAGTCATGAGGAATGTCGTTTATGTTCCGGTATACGATTGCGCGGTGGCCGTTCCATGAGTCGAATACGGCGTTTACGCTTCCCCACAACTGCTCCAAAGGGCTTTCGGGGAAGGAACGGCCGGCGCGTTTTCTGACAATGCCCTTGAAAACGTCGACAAGCTCGCGAAGGTCGCTGGACGTAAGATCGGTGTCCAGTGTGATGCCCCGCCTGGCTTTTACGCTGTCGATTGCGACCTCGAAGGGATCGTGTTCACGTTCTTCGGGCTGTATGCCCATCACAACGTCTCCGTACGTCTGGATGAAACGGCGGTAGACGTCCCAGACAAAGCGTTCGTTTCCTGATTTCGCAATCAGCCCGTCGGCAATCTCGTCGTTCAGACCGAGGTTGAGTACGGTCTCCATCATTCCCGGCATGGAGACGCGGGCGCCGGACCGGACGGAAACGAGCAACGGATTCGCCGGATCTCCGAACCGCCCGCCCATCGCCTGCTCAACTCTTCCAATATTCGATATGACCTGGCTCTTTAGCGTTTCCGGGTAATTCTTCTCATGGCCGTAATAATAGGTGCAGACGTCTGTGGTGATGGTGAAGCCGGCGGGGACGGGAATTCCGATGAGAGACATCTCAGCCAGATTTGCGCCCTTGCCTCCCAGCAGATTGCGCTGCCGGCCGTCGCCGTCGGCTTTTCCGCCGCCGAAGAAATAGACGTATTTCTCACAATTCGAAAGCTGCTCCGACATGGTGTTCCTCTTGAGAAATGTTAGTGATTCCCCTCCCGCGCCGTGCCACGGACCGAGTCGGCCGGAGTGACGCTCCCGGATGACGTCGTATTCAGCGTGTCTGCCACGGTTTGGCGGGTTGGGCGAGGTTGCGCGCCGTCACTTCCGGCCGGATCGCGAGGCGCTGCGCGACTGGCCCGGACCACGTCGCGGTCTTCGATATTCAACAGGATCTTGAGGATGCTCCGCCTGCCCACAATAATCCGCAGATCCGCCGTGGAGCCGTATTTGAGCGGCAGCGGGGTTTCCAGTATGCGAATCTCCAACTCAAAGGTGCGGACGCCGCCGGCATGCACCGCGTATCCGTAGAACCTGGAGATTTCGCCGGCGCCGAGGAAATCTTCGCGGTCGGTGAAGAGATTGCTGAGGATTTCAACGGGGTGTCCCAGCCGGATCTTCCAGGCGTTGGTTTCAGGAACCCACGCGTCGATCGTGTCGTCCCCGCCGTCGCCGGCGATGATGAGTACGATCTGCCCCTGTTCAGCCAGCATGCCGGCATGCAGGTCCCGCCTGGCCACGACACCGTTGACGGGCGACCTCATGGTCGTCAATTCAAGGCTTTCACGGGCGCCCTCGAGGCTGCTGCGGGCTTTCGCGAGCGCGGCGCCGGCCTGCCGGACCTCGGCCGCCGCCTGTCTGAGTTCGGCGGGCGACGCACCGCGCCGGGTGAGGTTGAGGACCTCCGACGCGACCTTCAGATTGGTTTCCGCGAGCTGCTGGTTGGTTTTGGCGCGTTCCAGCTCCTCGAGGCTCCATAGCCGTTCGCCGAAGTAGAGGGTTTCGGCGCGCTGGAGTTCCTGCTGGCGGGCCTTCAAGGCAATCCGTGCGTGTTCGACCCTGGATTGCGCGATCTTCAATGCTTCGACCGTGGGTTTTTCCTTCAACAGCGCAAGATTGGCCCGCGCGTGCTCCAGAGTGGCCTCACTGCGCTGGACCTCTTTTTCGGCCTCCTCGACGGCGGAAAGCAGGTCGCCGCTGTAGAGCTGGACAACCGCCTGCCCCGCTTTAACGGCTTCTCCGGGCTCGAAATGGACGGCTTCGATGACTCGCTTCAGCGGCGAATCGATATAGATCTTCGTGCCGGGCTCGACAATGCCCTGGGCGATGACCACGTCGTCAATTTCAATCAGCGACAGAGTGACAGTTACAGCCGCCAGCACACCCACGACCCACAGCATCCACTTCAACACGCGGTGCCTGCGTCTCCTGCGCATCATTACGGAAACCCTTTTCCTTGACAGGGGAGAATGGCTTGTCTATATTCATCACTTTGCCCGATCGCGTACTGGTGTTCACAGTCTGATCCGGGAATGGAATGGGCCCGTAGCTCAGGGGTAGAGCAGCGGCCTTTTAAGCCGTTGGTCGAAGGTTCAAATCCTTCCGGGCTCATTTAACTTTCTAAAAATAAAGTACTTGCATTATAAAACGGCCCGGATCGCTTCCGATCGGGCTTTTTTGTTTCCTGCACCGGACGGTTCCGCGATGCTGCGAAACGCCAGCGAAATTTAGTCCCGTAAATTATCACATCTCCTTGCAAAAGTCAAGGCGATTTCAGACGGAGATACGGCTGGCACCGACCGCGTCCCCTGGGGTGAACCTGCTCTCACGAGTGCCTGACGCGGCTTCGCCATCCTCAGCCGCGGCCCGTTGGATGGAAGTCAACGCGCGAGCCTGTTTGGCGGTCCAATCACTCCTCCCTTGACGGGGAGTCATAGAAGCCAGGCCCGTACCGCGAGCCCTGTCCTGAGCCGTTGACCTGCTTGTGCCGCCTGTACTGAGCCGCCGCCCTGAGCCTGCCGAAGGATTGTCGAAGGCGCTGCCCAGATCCTGTCGAAGGGGCCAGGCGACCGCTGATGCGGTGGGGGATTTCAACCCCTTGACGTTTTTGAAGCAGCCTGCTTAAACGAGTACACGTCTTGCGTGGAAGTCTTACCGAAAGAATCTGAATTATCCAGAAATTACTTGACAATGCCGATTGCTTTCATTATTCTTGACTAACTTGATCAACAATATTGTAAATTGCATCGTTAGAGGATTCGCATGGAAAAGAGCCTGGAAGAGTTCAGCCGACTCGCAGACAGGCTGGAGAACGCGCAGCCCGATGAAATCCTGGCGTGGGCCTGGCGGGATCTGGGCCCCGCGGTGGCGATGAGTACGGCATTCGGGCCCAGCGGTGTGGTTCTTGTGGATATGGCGCAGAGAGTGGTCCCGGAACTTCCTGTGTTTACAATCGACACCGGGTACCTCTTCTCCGAGACGCTGGCATTGAAAAAGCGTATCGAGGCCCGTTACGATATTCAGATCGAGTCGCTGCGTCCCCGTCTGAGCGTACCCGAGCAGGACCGCGCGTGCGGCCCGGAGCTTTACGGCAGGGATCCGGATCGCTGCTGTGCGATGCGCAAGGTGGAACCGCTGCAGCGGAAGCTGGCAGGCCTGGACGGCTGGGTTGCCGGGTTGCGGAGAGATCAATCCGACACACGTGCGGGCGTTCGCGTTGTGGAGGGATACCGAATCAGCGGCGGACGGACCATCGCCAAGGTCAATCCGCTTGCCGGCTGGACGCGAAAGCAGGTGTGGGACTACATAGTAGACAATGACCTGCCGTACAATCCGCTCATGGACCAGGGTTATTCCAGCATCGGCTGCAGGCCTTGCACGAAGCCGGCGGCGCCCGGCGCAAACGAACGCGCGGGCCGCTGGGCCGGCACGCGCAAAACGGAATGTGGGATGCACCAACCGTTGATGGAGGTCGAGATACCCAACGCGGAGGGGCAACTGGCGGCGGGATGATCGGGGCTGAAAGGGCAAAGGTCCCGGATCGAACCGGATCGTCATCGGCGGAAGCCTTAACGGCTTCCGCCGATGTTTTTTGCTCGGAAATCTCGCAGAACTGCAGGCCATTCCGCGCGGCACGTGACTTTGCAGGGGCAACCCTTGTGGGTGCCCACGTCCTGGCGCGGACATCGCGGGATGACTTCGCCCAGACCGTATCGCAAACCGGTTTTGGCAGACGGCTGAATGCTGACCGCTGAAGGCTTCTTCCACCGTTTGCGCTTGACAATACCCGTCGTCAACATATATTGTTTCCTGCTGCTTGGTCCCGGGCAACACGGGGCCATTTTTGTACGTGAACGGGGTGTGTTCCAATTGCCGACGGGGTTTGCATCGCGTTTCCGTTTTATTCAAATGATATTCGGATTTAGTCCACAATTTCCATATCGAATTTGACGCGAACAATGAAGCATCGTCGTCCATGATACGGAGCTTCAAGGATCGGGATACAAGACGTTTCTTCGAGGGTGACCGGGTTGCGGCGTTTCACGGTTTCTCGAATCAGGCTGCACGCCGTCTGACCCTTTTGGCCAACGCAGAGACGCTGCAGGATCTCGCCGCACTGCAGAGCAATCGGCTCGAAGTTTTGCGAGGCGACCGGTCCGGACAACACAGTATTCGGATCAATCGACAGTGGCGCATCTGTTTTCGCTGGACGGACGACGGTGCGTGTGACGTGGAGATCGCGGACTATCATTGAGAGGCGCGAACATGAACGCGACGAACGGGATGAGACCGGTTCATCCGGGTGAGATACTTCGCGAGGAACTGGACGCACTCGGGCTGTCGGCCAACGCCCTGGCAAAGGCACTGGGCGTGTCGGTGAATCGCATCACGATGATTCTCAACGGACGGCGCGGGGTGAGCGCGGACTCGGCGTTAAGGTTGGCGCGCTACTTTGGGACGACCCCTCAGCTTTGGCTGAATCTGCAAACGTCATGGGAGCTTCGAAGGGCGGAGATCGAGGCGGGCCGCGAGATCGCCGCAAGCGTAACGCCCCGTCAATCGGTACCGTAGATATGTGATTGCAGTATTGTCTGCCGGTGACCTGACGGAAGCGCTGACCATGAACGACATTGAAAGCAATCGTGTCGGGCCCATGCTGAACCCGCCGCACCTGGGCGAACTGATCCGGGAGAGCATGGATGAGGTTGGCTGGAGCGTCACCCAGACGGCGGTTCGCCTCGGCTGCGAGCGAGGAACGCTATCGCGCGTGTTGAACGGCAAGGCGGGAGTGTCCGCGAAGATGGCGCTTGCGCTGGAGGATATCGGCTGGGGCACCGCCGACCACTGGATGCGTATGCAGGCGAGTTATGTGCTTGCGCAGGCCCGCAGGGAACACGTTGTTTAAGGCCCAATTCGTCGGTGATTTGTCTCGCACCGATGGGGATGAATTGAGGCGTACGGCTTCATATAGATGGCTGTTTCCGACAGTTTTCGCTATGGCACTCGGGTCGTAAAGGCATCAACATCGTGCGGGTTCTGACTTTGTCTCCCGCACGATCCTGAAGAGGTTGCCTGTGGGACATCAGGTTCCGAGTACGGACGTCGGTTCCGGAATTCAGCCGACGGTGGTCGAACACATCGGAAAGACGCCGCTGTTGCGCATCAGGAAGTTCGCGGATCACCTGGACGGCGTTGAGATCTACGCGAAGATGGAGATGTTCAACCCGGGCGGATCGGTAAAGGACCGGCCGGCATTGCAGATGATCCGGGACGCGATCGCATCCGGCGAGTTGACCCCCGACAGGGTGATCATCGATTCCACGTCCGGCAATACGGGAATTGCATACGCGATGATCGGCGCGGCGCTGGGATACCGGGTGGAACTGGTGATGCCCGGCAGCGTGAGCGTGGAACGCCGGCACGTGATCCAGGCCTATGGCGCCAGCCTGGTTTTGAGCGATCCGCTGGAGGGATCCGACGGCGCCATTCTGAAATGCAGGGAGATTCTGGCGGCCAATCCGGAGCGGTATTACAAGCCGGACCAGTACAACAACCCTTCGAATCCGAGGGCGCACTATCTGCAGACTGCGCCGGAAATCTGGCGGCAGACACGGGGGCGCGTGACCCACTTCGTGGCAACTTTAGGCACCAGCGGCACGTTGATCGGCACCGGCCGTCGGCTGAAGGAATACAACCCGGATATTCAGATCATCGCCGTGGAACCGCCCGAATTTCACGGCATCGAAGGCCTGAAGAATATGGACGTGTCCATTGTGCCGGGCATCTACGATCCTGCGGTCTGGGACGAGAAGATCCGCGTGGAGACAGAAGACGCCTATGAAGCCGCCAGACGATTGACCCGCGAACTCGGCGTTCCCGCGGGACAATCGTGCGGTGCGGCCTTTGCGGGCGCGCTGCGCGTGGCGGAGGAGGCGCGGGAAGGAGTTGTGGTAACCCTCTTTCCGGACAGCGGCGAGAAGTACATGAGTACGCCGCTGTGGCGGCTGGATGAGCACGATTGAGGGAGGTGCGGAATTGGACCGGGCGGTTTGGAACAAGATTCACGAACACGCGCGAAGGGATTACCCTTCCGAATGCTGCGGGATCGTGGCGGAGGGGAATGACGGCGCCTGTCGCGTGTATCCATGCGAGAATATACAGGACCGGCTGCATGCCCGGAATCCGAAGGAGCATCCGCGCACTTCGAAAAACGCCTACCGTATGGACGATCTGGAGGTCCACCGGATATTTTCTGCAACGGAGAGCACAGGCGGTCACGTCGTCGCGTTCTATCATTCGCACATCGACTGCGGCGCCTACTTCTCCGAGGAAGATCGCCAGGCGGCCATGTTCATGGACCAGCCGGCCTTTCCGGAAGTGGTATACCTTGTGGTTTCGGTCGTGCAGGGCGCTGTACGGGAAGCGGCCGGGTTCGCATGGGACGAACGGACGAAGGCATTTGCAGAAACGGCGCTGGAGGGGTACGATCCGGCAATCGGATAGGTTAATCTTAATCCGAAAAAAAAAACAACGGAAAAACTTACCACAAAAAGGCACAAAAGGCACAGAAGGAATCAGCGCAAGAGCGGGGCATCGAGGTCGTACAAATGGATGAAATTTCCGTTCGCGTCCAGTGACCTGATTTGTATCCTGGGTTTCCGCCGTCTAATCGCATTTATTAACTGGCACTAATTCGAATTAACGTTCACGAAGAATTACGAATCAAGGCAAATATTCAGGAGGAATACACGATGGGCCTGACCGTACGCATTCCAACGCCATTGCGGAAATTCACCGGCGATCGCGCAGATGTTGAAGCCAGCGGCGCAACGCTGGGCGAACTGCTCGACGATCTGGAATCGAAACACCCCGGCATCAAGGAGAACCTTGTCGATGCCGGCACCGGAAATCTGCGTCGATTCGTGAACGTGTACGTCAACGACGAGGACGTTCGTTTTCTGGACGGAACGGAAACGCCGCTAAACGACGGCGACAGCGTGACGATCGTTCCGGCCATCGCCGGGGGACGATGTTGATTGTGGGGCATCCGCGGCGGAAGTCCATTGCCGCACCGTTTCAATGAGGCCGTGTATGTATGTTTCCTCGAAGGGCAACTACGGCCTGCGGGCCGTACTGGATCTCGCGCTGCACTACGGCGAAGGGGTTGTGCAGAGTGCGGAAATCGCCTCACGGCAGGATATTCCCGAATCCTATCTCGTACAGTTGCTGAATCCATTGCGTAATGCCGGCCTGGTGCGCAGCGTGAGAGGTCGAAAGGGCGGCCACGAGCTGATCCGGCGTCCGGAGGAGATTACCGTGGGAGCTGTACTGGAGGTCCTCGAAGGTCCGGTGCAACTCGCGGCGGAATACAAGGAGGGCGCCGACGGCGCACCGGACGTGCTGCGGGATGTCTATGAGGAGATGGAAGCGGCGGTTGAGGAGGTACTTGCCACCGTTACCTTTGGCGACCTGTGCAGGAAATATCGGTTGCAGAGCGGCCGCATCGTGTTCCGCATCTAGTCGGGCAACGATCCCGGAGCGGGTCCTCGAACACCCCCCACGGTTTGAACCATGGATGCCCTCAGAACAGGCGATAACATTCTGGAGCTCATTGGCGCGACGCCCATGGTCCGGCTGAATCGGGTG
Source organism: uncultured bacterium (assembly GCA_964551635.1). GTDB lineage: Bacteria > Latescibacterota > UBA2968 > UBA2968 > JAAXHE01. Next base: position 23,688 of record CAZKDZ010000285.1, read on the forward strand.
GCCGGTCCCGAGGGGGCGGTTGTCTGGGCCAAACTGGAGGCGTTCAACCCGGCGGGCAGCGTGAAAGACCGGACGGCGCTTGCCATGATCCAGGCGGCTGAAGCGCGCGGCGATCTGAAGCCGGGGATGAGGATTGTAGAACCCACAAGCGGGAATACG
>CAZKDZ010000286.1:0-11515 GCA_964551635.1 uncultured bacterium
GCGCGGGACGACACCAGCACAGCGGCGTCTGGTTTCTGTCGTCCACAAAGGACAGCCATACGGCGGTGTCTCAGGGGAACGGGATCCTGCTTTTCGGCCATCACAGGGGGACGCGGCCTTCGGTGCGGAGGCTGGACGACATGTCGGTCGAATTATTCAAGGAGGCTGGCGAGGCGAACAACCACGTGGAGACGCGGGGGACCTATCGCCTGGTCGCGCCGCACTATATCGACTACGAGATGACGGCAACCGCCCGGACCGGGCACCGGCCGAAGGACCGCACGTCATTCAGTTGGTGCTGTTACGTAAACTCCCCGGCGGAAAAGGGCATTCACTTTGTCGAAAACGGCCTCTGGACGTACTGCTTCAATCCGGTGCACGGTCAGGGCGCGATGGTCTTCCCTGCCGTCCTGCCCGCGGCCGAACGTGAGCCGTGGGGACGTGAGCCGGCCACGGCGATTCTGGACGGACACCGGAATTTCAGGCACTCGGATTCCGGACGTACCTTCGATTATCCGTTCTATTTCGGGATGATCCGCGGGATGATGTTCCAGATTATGGCGGACGATTATCCCGGCTTCCGGTTTTTCATTTCGCCGTCAGGAGCGGGGCAATCGTTGCTGCCGGGGCAAAGCAGCCCGGCGTGGGATTTCGCGTGGGAGACGGATGGGCTCAGGGTGGACGAACCCGTCTCACTTCGCGTCCGCGTGGTCTACAAACGTCCCGAAAAGACAGACGCGGTCCCGAACGGGTACGCGGCGGACCATGCGTGGATGGAGTTCCAGAAGTTCAGGGAGACGTTTCCCATGGGCGGGATGGATGGGGAAAGGAAGAAGGAAAAAGGAAGAAGGAAGAAAAACCGGAAAGGCGTGGATAAGTAGAGGGAAGTAAATTCACAAACGGGCTGCCACGAACTGAGGAGACAACACTATGATGCGCGCCATCAGTATCGTCCTGATCGTAGCGATTGCGTTACAGACGTTCGGTTGCAGCACGTGGCGACCCATTGCTCATTTAAACGACGTGCCTGAGGATGCCAATCAGACTTTGAAACAAGGTCAGTTTCCCGGGAAACTCAAAGAGGGCATGCGCGCAACGATAAAAATCCGCCCGGCTACCCGTACGCCGATTAATGGTCGAGTTATCGAGTGTATTATCGAAAGGGTCGGTCCTACTTCGCTGACTGTAATCCCGATGACTTTTAGTGCCCCCAGTAACGCCAGTCGAAAGCTAACGTTGAATTATTCTGACATCGAGAACATCGAATATAGTGAATCGGAAGGCGCATTCCCTGCTTTCGGGGGTGTTGTATTGGGACTGTTGCTCGTTGCATATGGATTGTCTGGAATCACATTGGACTGACAAGGATATCTCCAGCGCACCTGAAGTGCGGCCGTGTCTATGGAACGACAGTCGCGTCCATCCCACAGAGCATTCTTGCGTAATTCCAGATCCGTCACGAAGGCAGTCCGCCTATGGGGCCCGGATCAGGGCAACCGCGCTCCGGAGAATTGAGGAGAATATAGTATGATGCGCGCCGTAAGTGTCGTCCTGATCGCAGCAATTCTGTTCCAGACGGTTGGCTGCGCTACAAAACGAGCCCTGGCTCGTGCGAACAAAGTCTCTCAGGATTACGATCAGCCTTCAATAAGAGAACAGGCATTGGGCAATCTTAAAGAGGGTATGCACGTTAGAATAAGAATTCGCGAAGGCACTCCTGCCCCGATTAAAGGTCAAGTCTTTGAGGGTATTGTGGAAGAAATCGGTCAAACGTCGCTGACAGTCACTCCAGTCACGTTCTACGTCCGCAATGCTGATAGAAAGCCGTTCACGTTGCCATATGCCGACATCGTCGGCATTGAATATCGTGACGCTAACGACTTAGCCGCATTTGTAGGGGGCGTTGGATTTGGAGTGGGTTTGGCTTTCTTCCTCGTCTGGCTTGCATTTTCGCAGTGGTGATTCGAGAATAAGACTGTACACGGACCAGAGAGAGGTTTCCGAGTGCATCATTTGAATAGTCAGACAGTCGTCGCTTAGACTAGCCACCCTTACCGTTCCCGCCCCGGGTCGGACAAGCCCGTGCAGGCCGATTCCCTCACCGCATAATTCAGCCACGTCGTCGGCCTCTGCAACCCGGGTTTTCACGACAAATCCGTGAGCGCCGTCCGCGATTTTGAGCAGGCGTTGACGCTGCGGACCTCACCACAGGTCGTTTCCCTGCCGTACCGGGCCGCTTGCCAGTCCCCGATCCCACGGACGGCGTCTCCATCCATCGTAGAGACCTATCCTATCCCATCGTCAACGCAATCCCTTCCTTTATCGACTTCACATCGTTGACGCAGCATCCCTCCATCCCGAATCCGGCACTCGTATGATTCGAATGTGAACAATGTACGTTGGCCAGCCTGTGACCAAGCCAATTGCCGTATGGGTTCAACACCGCGGACATCATAAACTGCCAATTTTTGCGGATCTCTTTTCCGAATTATGACATTATTCATCAATAAATCATCACGGCGCAGCGTTAAATCAACATTATTTCGTCTGTGGTACGTTATATTTAGGTAGCCTCATTTCTTTGACTCTGGCTCGGTACCCTGAAGTCTTCAACGGACTGTGTTTCATCCAGGGATCGGCGGCCCGGACGCGGGTGAAACATTACCGGTGCATTCGATCGGGCCGCTAAAAGCGTATGTGACAGTCGCAAAGGTCACCCATATGCCGGATCCCTTCAATCTGAAAAACTCCGGCGCCGTCCTGCGGCCCGTTCGATTATTGGAGCAAACCTGATCATACCGGGTTTCGATGGATCAGATGCAAAACGCGATCGCCAGCGGGAAGATCCTGTCAGTCAGTCTATGGCGGTTGCCCGGTGGATCATACACATCGGGATCGAGATCTTTGCCGCGAATGCCGGAAATCCGTTCGCCGGAGTGATTGACCTCCTGACCGGGACAGCCCGGTTATCGAGGAACCTGCATTGCATTCAACCGGGAAAGCCGGAGAACAGACGATCTCACTAACCGCCTTGTTCATTGATCTTGTCTTTCTCCTATGTCTGGCGGCGGTCACAAGAGCTGCCATTTGCCTGCTTCTTCTGGCGCATCGGTTGGCCGGCGCGATTGATAGCGTCGCCGACAGATATGAGTCTATTGGTTGGGCAATAAGGCGAAGAGACCATGGCGCTCGCAGTCCAATTCAATTGGACGTTGTTCGTGAAGCCCCTGGGCGTGATTGCCGGAACGATAATACCTGTACTTTTGATACACACGGGGAGACACGCGATGACGACTCGATTCAAGTGGTGGTGCTGTCGGTATCTGCTCCGCATCATCTGTATCGATTCAAGTCTTGGTACTCGTGATCCGATTCACGCCCACATTTTCCACCGTTGCAGGGATGCGAAATACAAGTCCAATCGCCTTGACATGATGTGTGAGAAAGAAGATTGCGGAAACCGTCGGCGGAAGAACGGTATTCCGAAGACGGTCACGATTGACTATTGAGCCCAGGGCGTCTTTTCGATTATGAGGAACGGAAATCCGGCACACAGCCATCGATCCCGCTTTCGACAGGGGGTCTTCCTGTGACGAATACGCCAAAACTGATGGTCGTCGTTAACGATTAAACAAAAGCGGCGACTACAGGACTGATTCTGAGAATACCTCGCCATGAATTGCCCTAACTATCGCGGCAGAAACTCCTTTGCCAAGGACCAATGCAAGGTGCGAAAGTGCCTGACGTGCGGGAGGATGTTTAACAGTACGGGACCCGAAAACCGGATTTGTAACAGGCACAGAGAAAAACGATCCAAATACGAAGAATGGGCGGAGGGGCCAGGAGAGGGTTTCCTGGTGTCCGGAGATATGGATACTTAAAGAGACGACACCGGTTTTTGTAAATCGGAAGATAACTGTCGTCGTGAATCAGGATCGCAATGCGCCGAGGCACGATAAAAGCGTCCGACCTGCGATCCCGTAACCCCTCCAAACGGTCTGTTCCCGTCTGAATTCGGCCGGTCGGCCGCACCAACGAATTCCATGTTACGGCATACCCATCCGTACTGTCGGAACCGTCAGTTGTACGAGATGCCCTAGACCAGATTAATGTATATCTGGTGTATTTCGATCCTTACACTGCAAAATAAGCCAAAATTCAGCAATAAATCATCATTATCATCGAATATTTCAACAATTATTCGATGGATATTCGTTATGTTAATACCCTGCGATTGAATGATTCTCCGGTGTCTCAAACTCAGTTGCCGTGAACGCTGCTGGAGCCCGATCGTCCGGATTCACTCTTTGAGAACAGATGTGGCGTTCTGTCCCGGAATCAGGTAGGCCGGAGTTGGCGGGAGATTCAGGTAACGTCACAGCAGGTCGGCGCAAACCCGATCGCGGAGGACGCTGGAAATGGAGTCCAGGAGCGCGCAAGCCCGTCACGAGAAGCAGGTATTCATTGTCGCCTGCACGGTCGGATTGATGGTCCTGGTTGGCTATTCAATCCGTAACTATCTGCACGGCGACGTACTCGCGACGTGGATCCACGTTCTCATGGTGCTGGTTGTGGGTGGCGGCACTGCCGGGCTCCTGCTGGGCCGGGAAGACGGAAAATGCTATCGCGTCGTCCTGTCGGGTGTCGGGATCGGTCTGCTTTGTCTCGCGGCAGTCGCGCCGAATTTCCTCTATTTTCATCTCCTGATGCCCTTGCTGTATTTCTTCTTCCTCGGCAAACGCGAGGGAGGAATGCTGACAGGGTTCTTCTTTTTGGGAGTGGTTGTGTTGTTACTGGCGCCGGGTTTGGCCGGTACGCAGGTCTACGGCACCGAACAGGGTATCCGGTTCCTCGTCGGCTATGTCTTCGTTTCAATCATCGCGTGGGGCCACGAGTCTTCCAGCCAACGCCTGTATGCACACCTTCTGGCCAACAACCAACAGCTTGAAGACGAGCGGAAACAGCTGGAGCGCGCGCTTGAACAGATCACCGAAACCGAAGCCCGACTGGAACAGACGGTCTCCGAACTGCACGACCGAGGCCAGCTCATGAAAACCGTCTTCGACAATATGGATGAGGGCGTGGTGGTCGCCGATGCGGACGGCAAACTGCTTCTGTTCAACCCCGGTGCGGAGCGCATTCTAGGCATTGGCCTGATGGATGCGACGCCCGAAGAGTGGTCCGATACGTACGGAGCATTCTATCTGGATGAGGAAACTCGCGTTCCAACCGAGCAACTTCCCCTCGTGCGAGCCCTGCAGGGCGAGAATACGGACAACCTGGAATATTTCGTGCGAAACAAAGAAAAGCCGGGCGGTACTTACGTGAGCGCAAGGGGTCGATTCATACCCGGCGACGACGATGCAAGCGTCAGGGTCAAAGCCGGCGTGGTCGTTTTCAGTGACATAACAAAACACAAGGAACAGGAAGCAAAACTGATGGAGACCATCAGCGAGTTGAAAAGGCAGGCCCTGCTCATGGAAACCGTTTTCAGGAGCGTCAGCGACGGCGTAGTGGTAACGGGCAAGGACGGTGAGTTCCTTTTCGTCAATCCAAGCGCGCAGGACATCGTGGGCATGGGGGCAACGGATTCACCATCCGACGAATGGGCGGCGAAGTATGGAACGTTTTATCCAGACAAAGTCACGCCCTTTCCATCGGAGGAACTTCCGCTCGTGCGCGCCATGCACGGCGAGGTAACCGATGACGTCGAGGTATTCATTCGCAACGAGAAAAGGCCGGGAGGGGTTTCCATCAGCGTCAGCGGGAGACCGCTCCAGGACGATTCCGGCGAAATCGAAGGCGGCGTCATCGTCCTGCGGGACGTCACCTCCCTGAAGGCGACTGAGTCCGAACTGAGACAGACGGTCCGCGATCTCCAGGATCAGACCCATCTCATGGAAACGGTCTTCAACAGCATCAGCGACGGAGTCATCGTCGTCGACGAGGCGGGTGATTATCTGATCTTCAGTCCCGGCGCAAGAAACATCCTCGGAATGCAGGAACCGGACGCTGACTTTTCGAGGCGGTCCCAGATTTACGGCCTATACAATCCGGACTCGGAAACGCTGTATCCAACGGAGAAACTTCCGCTCACCCGCGCTGTCAGAGGCGAGTCTTCGGACGACGTGGAGTTACTCGTTCGTAACAGCGAACGGCCGGACGGCGTTTACGTCAGCGTTAACGGAAGACCTCTCAGGGATGATACAAACAGAATCCGCGGCGGCGTGATTACCCTGCGGGATGTAACCAGGCTGAAGACGGCGGAGAGCGAACTCCAGAAAACGGCCGAGAATTTGCGGACGCAGACCCACGCGATGGAAACGATATTCAACAGCATCAGTGACGGCGTGGTCGTCGCAGACGAAGAGGGGAATTTTACCATCTTCAATCCGAGCGCCGAGCGAATGGTCGGCGTAGGCAAGACGGACTCGGGACCGTCCGAGTGGACGGACCGGTACGGGATCTTCTTTCCCGACCGCGAGACGCCGTATCCGGTGGATGAGCTTCCGCTCGTGCGCGCCATCCAGGGCGAGGCCTCGGATGAAGCGGAAATGTTCATACGAAACCCCTCGGTTCCGGACGGCGTATACATCAGCGTCAGCGGGAGACCTCTCCAGGACCATTCAGGCATAACGAAGGGCGGCGTGATCGTATTCAGGGACGTCACCGAGCGAATACTTGCGGAAGAAGCCCTTTCTCAGGCGTTCGCGCAGGGGAGACTGGAGATTGTGGATACGATCCTCCATAACATCGGAAACGCGATCAACAGCGTCGCCACGGGCCTGGGGACCATTCAAGGGGAGTTGACGAACAACGAGCTGGTTCGTCGCTTGTCCGCGCTTGCGGCAGCGATCGAGGAACATCGAGACGACTGGAATTCCTACCTGAAAACAGACCCTCAGGGCCGGAAGGTGTTGCCGTTCATTCTCGGCCTTGCCCGGGACTTTGCCGCTCAGAATGCGCAGCTCACGCAGACGGTCGACCGCGTGGACAGCAGAGTCGCGCACATCGTCGATATCATCCGAACACAACGTTCAATCGACACGGGAGCCCTTGCGCGTAAAGACATCGACCTTCTAAAAGCCATCTCCGACGCCACCACGCTGCTCCAGGACTCGCTCGGCAAGAGAGGGGTTCAGGTGGACGTCGACTGCCGAAATGCGCCGGAGGAGATTCGAATCCAGGAAAGCAAGTTTCATCAGATGATGGTCAATCTCGTCAAGAACGCCATTGAAGCCATCGACGAACTCCGGAAAACGGGCGGACTCGAGGCGAAACCACGCATACATATCCGGTCCTACGTGCAGAACGAATACCTTGTCATCGATGTCATCGACAACGGCATCGGTATCGAAGAAAAGCACCTCAAGATCATCTTTGCGGCCGGATACACGACGAAAGAGGTGGGGAGCGGGCTGGGCCTACACTCCATCGCGAATTTTATTATCGGTTCCGGCGGACAGATTTACCCGATAAGCGCGGGTAACGGAAAGGGAACCACGATGCGCGTCAAGTTGCGGCTCTCTTCGGTGGTGCCGAAGTCCGAGGCCGAAGACGTAGACTCGGTATCCTGAATCACCGCGGACATTCATGTATAAAGGGACGCCTCGGCAGATTGCGCGCCTTCGCCGAATCCTGGAACTGATGCGACAGACCAAACGATACGCAACGCAGGACGACAATTTCAGAGGGTTTCGATGGATTTCAGTAATCTCAGAAATCGTCGCGTGTTGATCGTCGACGACCAGAAGGAAATTCATGACGACTTTGCGGAAATGCTGCGACCTCGATTCATGGAGACCGTTACGGATGAGCTCGCGTCGGCCTTCACGCAGCAGACCGACGAATCGTTTCTTCCGGAATTCGAACTGATGCACGCGGACAGCGGGGAGGAGGCATGCGAGGTTATCACGATGGAGAAGGAAGCCGGCCGGCCCCTGTGCGTCGCCTTCGTAGACATCAGAATGCCGCCTGGGATCGACGGAATCGAGACGATACGGCGAGTGAGGAAAATCGATCGCGACCTCGAGATTGTCATCATGACGGCCTACACGGACAAGACGCTGGTCGAGATCATCAAGGATATGGAGTTGCTCCATAAATTACTTTATATCCGAAAGCCCTTTGCCCGTGAAGAAATCCAGCAGATTACGCTTTCCCTGGTCGGCAAGTGGAACATAGAAAAGGAACTGGCGCAGAAGCGACGGCAACTGACCACGAGTCATGACCGTCTCGAAGCCGTACTCGATGCAACCGGCGACGCCCTGGCCATGTACGACGTCTCCGGAAATCTCGTGTTTGCCAACCGCCGGTACGAAAAGGTCCTGGACGTTTCGGAGAGCGAGCTGAAGAAGATGTCTCCAAAGGCCTTCAGTGAGCGGTTCAATGAGAGATTCCGCGAACCCGATCTGACCGATATGGAAGGAAGGTTCATCTTCGGGAGCAAGGGCAAAATCGTGGAACGGGCCGAGGCGGACAAGTTGCCCAGCGAGCGCCTGTTCTATCGATCCGTAGCCCCGGTGAGTGACGTCAAGGGGGACGTCATCGGCGATCTTTACGTGTACCGCGACGTATCCAGAGAGATCCAGGTAGAGAGAATGAAAGCGGAAGTACTTCGCTTGCGCACGGAACTCAAGACAACGTACTCCTTTTCGGGCATGGTCGGCTCCAGCGCCCCGATGCAACAGGTGTACGAGTTGGTGAAACAGGCCGCCGAAAGCGATATCACGGTGCTTATTCAGGGCGAGAGCGGAACCGGAAAGGAACTCGTCGCCAAGTCCTTTCACTTCAACAGCCTGAGGAAGAAAGGGCCGTTCCAGGCCGTCAATTGCGCTGCCATTCCGGAGGCGCTTATCGAAAGTGAGCTGTTCGGACACGAAGAGGGCGCCTTCACGGGGGCAACGAAGCGGAGAATAGGCATATTCGAGCGGGCGGTGGGCGGAACGGTCTTCCTGGACGAGATCGGAGATATGGACCTGGCCCTGCAGGCCAAGCTGCTGCGAGTCCGGCAGGAGCGAGAGATCCACCGCGTGGGCACAACGACTCCGATCCCGGTAGACATCCGTCTGGTGGCGGCCACCAACAAGGACCTGGAGGATGCGGTAAAGAACGGCGGATTCCGCGAAGACCTGTTCTATAGAATTTCGGTTTTCCCGATCGCGATTCCGCCTCTCCGGGAACGTCGCGAAGATATCCCTTTGTTGGCGAAACACTTCCTCGAAAAGCACACGAAGCGCAACGGCAAATCCATCAGCGGCATTTCCACTGCCACGCTGCGCATGTTGTTGCAGTACGATTGGCCGGGCAATGTCCGTGAACTCGAAAACGCCATCGAACGCGCGGTTTTGCTGGAGACGGACGAAGTTCTGCAGGTAAAGAATATGCCGCCACAGCTCTCGCCGATCGTAGATTCCGGAAAAGGCGGCGCGGCGCCTGTGTCAATCCTCCCGCTGGCGGAAGTCGAACGGCAGGCGCTGGTCAACGCCCTTGAAGCGTCGGACAACAACGTTACCGAAGCGGCGCGGGCCCTCGGTCTCGGCCGAGCCACAATGTACCGGAAGTTGAAAAAGTACGACCTCACAGCCGGAGTCTGAACCCGTACAGTTGATGATTCGTCACAAACCTCGAGTTTGTACCTGAGCTGGTTGACGTCCTTTATGGAATATGACGCATGGAAAAACAACTGATACGCGCGATCTGTTTCCTCGCGGTCTCTGTCCTGCTGGCTTCCATAGTCATCGTCGTTGGCGGCTTTCTGATCACTGAGCGGGTCTATCGTTACGAGAGAATCTCCATATACCCGGCCGGCTCGGATCACCCTGCGGCGTATGTGTTGAACCGGGACGAGGGTTCTATCTGGATATTCAAGGGGGACGTTCTGCATCCAACGCGAAAGACCCCCAGGGTGATGGCGGAACGAGGGGTACGGTAGGGAACATACAGATGCCAAAAACCGGACAGATCTGCCGGACCGCCGGTACCTACCGGGCCTTCGGCCTATGCCCCTGCAAGGATCGAATCGTGGTCCGAAAGGGACAACGATTTCCTGCCTGCAGGGAACACGGATGGAGAGTCCTTTGGGTCTTTCTTCAGGCAAACGGATGTCGGACGTGACCTGATCCGGACCGATTCCCACAGGGAGAGGTTGCGAGCGTCGTCCTCCCCGTCTCTTCAACTCGAAGCCCGGAGCAATCTCCAATTGCTCCGGGCTTTCCTGTTTCGTGAACCGGCGCACAATGGCCGACACATAAACATAATATAAATAATATGTCTCTTTGATCCTTCGATCGCGATCTCTCGATTTATATACTGTATTTAGTATATATCGCCGAAATCGTCGTCGGGTCGTTCGACAGGGTCCTGGGAATCCGGTCTTGACGGGCCTGAGCTGAGAAGGAATCAATGCGTGCTCATTTACACGATAGATGCCACACTTCATAGACCGAAACTCCGCCGCGTACGTATTCCGGTCCGTATGAATCAGGCGCAAAGCCATCGTCACTTTCCGGGACCCACCGGGCATACAGAAGAACGACAGGTCAAACTTTGTTGCTTTTTCTCCGGGTTCGCTCTTCCGGAATCTATCTGTCTCAATTTGAGACTTGCGATCCGAATTGAGACGCAATATGCGACATTCTTTATAACTGATTGTATTCATTTATCTTGCGTGGTCCACTATCAGTGGAATTGCGACGCCGGCGTTTCAATTCGAAACGAATGCGAATCATGAAATCTTCGCGAGTATTGGTCCATAAGCTCTTTGTTTAAAAGGATTTAAGAATTTCCTGCGGCTTTGGCACGGCTTCTGCTTGCAATGGCGGGACGAAAATTCCGGGAGCCCTCTTCGGGCTTCTATCAACCATTGCGAAAAGGAGCCCTCAGATGCGCGTTGGACGCTCAAAGATTCTTATCAAGATTCCCTGTTTCTTACCTGATTCCAGGCAGTCCCGGAGAAGCCTTGGCCGTTCTGGTACAACTGCCGTTGCCGCTCTGGCCTGCCTGTTGGGAGCCGTCTTGCTGTTGATGCTTCCGGCGAGCGCGGGTGCGGAGGTGATCGAAGGAGCGCTGGCGAAATACGAGTATCATGCGGTCAGCGAGGGGGACGGGCAGACCGTCAAGATCACTTCCAAGGTCGCCAGACTCAGCGTTGAATACGAGACCAAGAGTACGACGTCAGGTTCCTGCTGCGGTGTGGCAGCGGCAGGCGTCGACTATAAATCCAGGAGTGGCAGCAACATCATAGTCCTGGGGGTCGGCACTCCATTTCTCATCTTCCTGGACACTATCGAGGACAACGTCGTGGAGCATGACGAGGTCTACCGTATGGATGTCATTGTATCCAACGCAATCAGGGGAGAGACCAAAACGCTCGAATTGAAGATACTCAACGACGACCGGGCGACGATCTCCGTTTCGGACGCAACCACATTGGAAGGCGGTGAACTGTCCTTCACGGCCACACTGGACAAAGCGCTGCCGAGCGGCGCCTCGGTGACGCCCGCATACACCCACG
>CAZKDZ010000287.1:0-11931 GCA_964551635.1 uncultured bacterium
TCGTTGAGAAAGTCGCTCTGCAGGCGCGGCCGAACCATTGTGGTCGAAGAGAAGGCGCGCGACCGAGTCCCATCCTTCGATTCGGCGAGGGAGCGCAACGCAGAATTTCGACCGCAAGGGCCGGCCGCAGCCCGGATGGGCTCTTTCATCGGGCTGCTATCGGAGCCAGCGGGAACGCTTTTCGCTTGACACGCGTCGCCCCCGGCCCAAAGTTTAGTGCGAATAACAGACGCCATAAGGTTCACGGTACCGTACATACGGATGCCCCGTCGAGAAGACCGACCGGCGTTGGTGTGACTGTGAACTGTTGACCCGGAACGGCAGGTTGCATAGTTTTCCATGGAACGGTCAACATTGTTTACGAAACATCCAAACAAGATACCGGTTCGCGGAGCAAGGCTATGAAAAACCAAATCCGTCGTTGCAGCCCCTGCCGTCCGGGCCGACTGTGCGTCTGGTTGTGGGTTCTCGCTGTTGCCCTGGCGTCTGAGACACCTGCGGCTGAGGATCCCCGTCCCACTTTTCGTCCGGCCGCGCGTGACTCGCTGGTATCCGCGGCCGAAAGGCACGTGCATTCGGGCGCTTACGGGGAAGCCGCCGAAATTCTCGGCCGGCTTGTCCAAGCGTTTCCGGACGACGTCAATCTCCTGACGCGACAGGGCCACGCCCTGTTGAAGGCGGAAGATTTCGAATCCGCCATCATTGCGTTTGAGTCGGCGAAAAAGCTCGATTCCGACCTTCCGGGCACCTACGTGGGGCTCGGACTCGCCAGACTGCGAAACTCGGGAAGAGGATTGGAGGCGTTCTTCGATTTTCGCCAGGCCGTGGGTGATGCAAGGTCCGCCATCGAGATCAACGCGGCCTACGCACCGGCATACCGGCTCCTGGGGGAGGCCTACGGACGGTTTGAAGAAGACCACGAAAAGGCGCTCGGTTATTATACGACCTACATCGAACTGGAACCCGAAAACCCAGAAGGTCGCTACGAACTCGGGCTCTCGCTGGTCCAACTCGGGAAGTTCGAAGAAATAGACCGATACATCACGCCCTTTATCGAGACGCATCCTTCGAGAACCCGGCTGCTTCCACTGGCCGCGCAGGCCCACTTCTACCTGGAACGGTTCGGCCGGGCCCTGGAACTCTTCGAACGGTATCTGCAGACGCAGGACCCCGCGGAGCGCTCCCTGTATACGGACATCTCACTGGTCGCCTCCACGGAGGAACTCGAAGCGTACGGGGCCGCCGCGGAGGAGGAAAAGGCGACCTTCCTCGAAAGGTTCTGGCTGAAGAGGGATTCCGATTTATTGACCGCGATCAACGAACGGGTGATCGAGCACTATCGCCGGGTCTGGTACGCCCGGACCTTCTTCTCCACGGGCGCCAATCCGTGGGACAAACGCGGTGAGGTCTACATACGCTACGGAGAACCGGATTACCGGTCCCGGTCGACGCACAGGCAATTTGTGCAGAATCCGAAGGTCCAGGCCGTCCGGGACAGAATGGCGGTCGCGCTTTACGGCGACGAGGCCGCGCTGCTGACGTTTACAGGCCCGGTGTTTCCGATCCGGGCGAATCGAAGTCACCTGGCCGCCACGCTCTTCGACGAGCATGTTACCCCGGATGCGGCCGACGCGACAACGGCTGACGACGATGCAGGCATTGACGCCTCCCAGGTTTCCGCACTGGCGGAAAGAGAACTGGACCCGACGGCGATGATCAGGGAAGACAGCCGTTTCGACGAGTTCGGGAATCTGAATACCCGGCTCAATTTCGGCGGGTACGCCCCGATCACGCTGGACAACGAGGTCGGCACCGTACCCTGGGAAACCTGGACGTACACGCGGATCGGAATTGGCATGGAAATCACGTTTACGGATGAACGGGGAACGGGCGCGTTCAACTTCGCACCCATCCCGCCACCATCGCTCGACACGGACGTGTCACGGCTTGCCCGATTCACCGAATACGCCCCGCGCGTCGTTTTTCGTAACGCGGTCTCCCGCATGCCCGACGTCTATCGCCCCAGGTTTCACCATCCCCCGCTGGACTTTTACTTTGATCTCGCCAGTTTCCGGGCTCCGGAGGGCGGGACCACGCTGGAAGTCTACTACGGAATACCGGCCGCACAGGTTAAGATCGGACAAAGACGCGACGTATCGTACATCCAGGTCAAGTGCGCGCTCGCACTGGCCCCGGCGGATTACAGCGTTATCCATCGTACGTCTTCGAGTCGCGCCTACAGGGTCGCGAGCGATTTCAGCGGCGCACAGAAAGCGTTTATGCCGGAACTGCTCAAACTCCAGGTCCCGCCCGGGAAATACGACCTTCAGGTTCAGATCAAGGACCTGCTTTCCGGCCATAACGGCATATACCGGCAGACAGTCGATGTGAAGGAGTTTCCCGATGACCGGCTTCGGATCAGCGATATTCAACTCGCCGCCACAATTGGCGAAACGAAGCTGCAGGATCGATTTAAAAAGGGAGAAGTGTGGGTTGTGCCCATGCCGACCCGGAACTACAGGGGTGCCCAGCAGGTATACGCATACTACGAGATCTACAACCTGAAGAAGAACCGGTTCGGCCAGACGCGTTACAAGGTAAAATACGCTGTGCGGTACGTTTCCAAACCCATCCGCGGCGCGCTCGGTTCGGTGGCGTCCGGTCTCCGCTCGCTGTTCAGAAGCAAGAGACCCTCGGTCTCGATTTCGTACGAACACGAGGGTACCGAACCGAACGAACAGAGTTACCTGGAAATCGACCTCGACAAGGTCAAACACGGCGTGAACGTGCTTGAAGTCGAAATCAAAGACCTTGTCAGCGGCAAGAGCGAGGAACGGGAAATCCGCTTTCAGTACGGAGGTTGAAGGAAAGCCCGCGCGCGACAGTATCGGCAAGATACGGCTGTTAGAGACGGTAAAAATCCCACGGATCCCGCACATCCTTCACGCCAGGGCCGTGCTCGACGGTCCCCCCGAGATGAGATCGTCGGACTTCAACGGCGACAGACAGTTGGATTTCCATGAATTCCTCGCGTTTGCGCGTCATTTCGGTCTGACATCGGATTCCCTTTCGTTCGACGGCAGGTTCGACCTGGACGGCGATGGCAACGTCGACTTCGCGGACTTTATCGCTTTCGCCGACGCATTCGGCGCTTGAGGAAACCGTCGATTCAGGAGAGATATCTGCAGTGCCGGTTTTCGAACTTCCAGAGGGGCGGCTTTCGTTTCGGTCCGTCGGCCGGCTGGCCTGGCTCTGCTTCAGGATAGCCGCCGGCGTTGCCATCGTCGTCGTGCCGTTCGGTTACGCGATCACCGGCGTGCACAAGGACGTCCTCATGGGGACGGGTTCCGGGCTCGCGTTCGGCATCGGCTTGGGCCTTCGCATGGGACAGCGCGCCGGTCTGTCCACGGGCATCCTGATCGGTTCGGCGGCCGGGCTGATCACCGCGCTTCTGGCCGGTTTGATCCCCCAGGATGGGACGCTTTTCATCGTTCCGCCGGTCGTCGCTCTGGCCGTCGGGCTGATCGACGGTATTGCTCCGACAATCCACAGCGGATATCGCCGCGCCGTCCTCGAGTCCCTTACGATGTCCGTCCTGCTGGGTCTGGGTCTGCTGCCGGGGCTCGGCGTCCATGGCCTGGTATCATCCCTCATGGTGATTCCGCCGACGGCTCTGATCGCGGGTTCCTACGGACAGATCGTCGCCAGGCGTCCTTACCGTCCTCCCTTGTTGCTTCTACTGGGATCTCTGGCCGTGTGGACCTCAGTCGTCTTGCTGGCAGCCGATGAGTTCGAGTCGCGGAACGTCGTCATCAACGACATACAGATCAGCGCCGTTCTGATCTCGACGATATATATCGTCGTGTGTATGATTATGGTACCGATCGCCACGTTTCTCGCGGGGCGCGCGGTTGCGGTGTGGATTCAGCCCCGGCTCCGCGTTTACCGGCAACTCACCGAGTACCTGCGGGTGATGTGGGTGCCCATCGGGAGCTTTGCCATCGGGTACCTGACGCTTATCGTCCTGTTCGCCGGTTTCTACGGCATGCTGGGGCGTTTCGGTCAGGATGCGTTCACGGGCGACGGCCCCGCTTCCGGTATCGTCGACTGGATCGCATTCTCTTTTTTCACCTCTCTGGCCAGGGACTACTCTGAAATCATCCCTCAGTCCCTTGCGGCGCGGGCGCTGGTTGCCGGCCACCTGATCCTTTCCATCGGGTGGGGCCTGGTCGTGTTCGCCGCCGTGATGTCTTACCTGCAGCCGCAGATCGAGCGGATCGCCAGGCGGGAGAAAGCGGACGGCGAAGATACCGAGTCGACGTGACTGGCGCGTAACGGTTGACACGGAGGGCAGCCATGTTAAAACTGGAGATTTTGCAGGTCTCGATGAACCGCGTGCGGTTGGGGGTGGATCTCGCGGGTCTCCCCGGAGCCCGGATATACCGGTCGGGGCGGGCATCCGGCCCCTATGAAGAGGTCGGGACGGCGTTCGACGGGACGTACGACGATACGGTGCATCTGGAGCCGGGCCGGACCTATTACTATCAGGTGATGGAATGGCGGGCGCCCAGCCTGTATCCGGATGCAAGCAGCATTAGAGAGGGAACCCCGGTTCGTGTCACGGTGCCCCGTGCGCAGAAGGAACGGCGTTTCGAGCTCACGGAAAACCGCGAGGAATTCACGATCTCCATGGGAGGTCACCTGGACGAATCCAATTCGGTTACCGTCGGCCCGGAAGTCTACTGTCCCGGTCCGAATTCGAGCATGCCGCCGTACGACCAGGTCTTCGAGCCCAACCGGTACGTCGTCATCGAGAACCGGGGAGAGGCGGACGTGGTGAACCCGTGGGTGGTGGCCAACGGGAAGCGGGACTGGTGGTCCGTGGAGACGATGACGGATGAAATCGCCGGTATCGCCGGAGGCGGCCGGCTGAGCGACCGGGACAAGATGATGGCGATCTGGAAATTCGTGGTCGACGAGCTCTACGACAGCCGGATCGGTATGTCCTGGTTCGACAAGACCAGCGACCCGGTCAGACTCTTCAACGTCTACGGCTTCGAGGGCTGCGTGGCCAACGCGATCACCAGCCGGCGCCTGGCGGAACAGATGGGCGTGAAGAGCCGGGAAATCTGGCTGGGCGGCACCGTCGACGGATACGGACGCGGACGCAGCTGCGGTCACGATATCTTCGAGGCGTACGCGGACGGTGGCTGGCATTTTCTGGATACGGACCTGATGGTGTTCTTTCTGAATCGCGACAACATCACGGTTGCCGGTTCCGGGGACCTGGCGCGGGATATCGACCTGCTGCGCCGCTCCCACCGCAACCTGGGCCTGTGCGGGCGGGACCTGCCCGAGAAGGACTATTACTATACGCCCTTCCGTGAAGGCCAGTACGTCTATCCGCCCAACAAGGGCGGCGCGTGGATGGACCCGGCGGGAAAGATAAAGCAGACGCCCGGGGAATTCCCGCCACCGCAGACCATGGCGCTGCGGCTGCGGCCGGGAGAGAAACTCGTCCGCTACTGGGACAACGTCGGAAAGAACGTGATCCGGGGAAGGCGGCTGTATCCGACGGTTCGCTATTCCAACGGGAAGCTGGCCTACCGGCCCGACCTGCGCAGGCCGCTCGCGTTGAAAGGGACTGAATCGGCCACGAACGTCACCCAGGAACCCTCTGGCAGACGCGTTGCGCTGCATCCGGAGAGGCAGGGCGAGGTCTCAGAGGTCGTGTGGCGGGTGGCGTCGCCCTATGCGATCGCCGGAGCGCGGGTGGGCATCCGGTGTCGATGCGACACGCAGGAAGACGGCCTGGAAGTGCTGCTTTCCAAAGACGGCGAGGAGTGGCGGTCCGTGTGGGTCGCCATCGGCCGGCGGCTGGACGCCTGCGTGGACCTGGACTGGTACCTGAATCCCGCGCTGAACGACTGGCGCGGCGAGACGGACCTCGGATGGCGGATGGGGCCGTGTTATCAATACTATATCAAGGTGGCCATGTGGGCGGGGTCGCGGCCCCGCGGAGTGGGACTGGACGCGATCCGTTTCGATACGGATATCCAGTGCGCAACGAGATCCCTTCCGTCGCTGTTCTGCGGCGAAAATACGATCGCCTACCGGGACGATACGCCGGGACACAGAAACGTACGGGTGACGTACGGGTGGCGGGAAGAGCGATCCATCCGCCCGCCGGGCGCGCCCTGGCTGGTCTTTCCCGGGGATGGATCGGACGTCAACCGGCTGGACTTCGAGTTCCGCTGGAAGCGTCCGCGTGGGGGCAGTGGAAAGGTGGACGACTACCACGTCCAGGTCAGCCGGTACGCTGATTTCAGATGGTGCGTATGCCCGGCGTTCGACCGCTACGTGGGAAGGACCGCATACGCGGGCGGGACGAAGTGGCAGGCGGAGTTTCCGAATCTCCTGAATCCCGATGAAGTCTATTACTGGCGCGTACGGGCCCGGAACGAAAAGGGCGTGTGGGGAGACTGGAGCGAAGTGCGGACCTTCGTGCCACACGGTCCGTGTCTCCCGGTGGACCTGAGGGTGGAGGGCCGGGGCGGCGTTCGATCGCTGGCGTGGTCCGCGAACGAAAGCGGGAATCCGGCGGTGCGCTATCTGGTTCACGGGTGCCGGGAGCCCGGCGGATTCTCCGCCGCGGATGAAAATCTGCTGGGTTCGGTCGATGAAACCCGCTGGCCGCTTAACGGCGCGGTCAAGGGCCTGTCCTACCGGGTCGTGGCGGTGGATGCCGACGGCGTCCCGAGTACGCCTTCGGAATACATAACGGTGTGAGCGGAATACAACTTTCTCGTTGAAGGCCGTCTCAGTTGACTTAGGGGGGAAACGTATGCCCGGACGTGAATACAGCGCGGTTATCGTGGGTCTGACTGGAATCGGGGCCCGGCGTCCTGCCGAAGCAGAGGGCCTGCCTTTATACGGCGCGATGCCCATGTCGCACGCCTCGGCCTACTACCGTACTCCGCAGACTCGGCTGACCGCTGTTTGTGACCTCCGCCAGGAGGCGCTGGACGGTTTCCGGGAGAGTTGGAACGACGTGTGGCCCGACATGCGCTACTATCTGGATTATCGGGAGATGCTGGAAACCGAAAACCCCGATCTGGTGAGCGTCGCGACGTCCGACCACCTCCACGCCGATATCGTCGTGGACGCGGCAACGCGGGGTACTGCCGCGATTCTCTGTGAGAAACCGCTTGCGACAACGCTCGAGGACGCCGACAGGATGATCGCGGCGACCGAAGCGAACGGGACCGTCCTTTCCGTGGATCACTCCCGGCGGTGGTACCCGCACTACCTCAAGGCGCGCGAGATCCTCCGCAGCGGGGAGATCGGACCGCTGCGCACCATCACGTGCGAGATGTTCGGGCCTCGATCGATGTTGTTTCGCAACGGGACGCACGCCCTGGATACGGTCTGCTTTCTTGCCGACGGAGACCCCCTCTGGCTGGTGGCGGACCTGGAGGACGGGTTCGGACATTTTACGGAATATCAGGGCGGAGGAGGGAAGGATTCCGCAAGCGATCCCTATGCCTCGGCTTACATAAGGTTCGGAAACGGCGTAAGGGCTTTCTTCAACTCCTTCAAGACGGTGTTTTCCGGCTGGCGGTTCGTTATGACGTGCGAGGACGGGCGGGTGGAAGCAACCGATAGGTCCGCCAGGCTGATCCGCGGAGGCACGTTCGAGACTTCCGACGTCGTCACGGAGCAATACATGCTGCATTCCAAGGGCGCCCTGGTGGCGGAACTGGTGCATCTGCTGGAACACGGCGGAGACCCGGTGTCTTCCGCGAGGGAGGCGAGAAAGTCCCTCGAGATCATCCTGGCCATCCTGAAGTCACACCACGCGGGAAACTCTCGCGTCGACTTTCCGCTATCCTGAGGAGTACGACACATGAAAACCGTCGATCCCGCCGCGGTCTGGGACGTGCGTCCATGGGGGTGTCCGGCGTTCACCGTCCGGGACTTCAATGGCGACGGGAGAAACGAAGTCCTGTTCGTTCAGAACGCGGGCGCGCACGCCAACGAGGCGTTCGATCCGCGGTTTCCGGACGTGCAGGGGTACAAGACAGGCGTGGAAGAACAGGAGCTTTTCTGTCTGACGCTAACCGACGGGGAGGGACGGGTTCTCTGGCAGGTGGGAGAACCGTGGGCGCTGGAGCGGCCGTTTTCGTGGAACGGCAGCAACTTCTGTCAGGTGGTGGACCTGGACGGGGACGGTCAGGTCGAGATCATACTCATCCACAAATCCGAACTGATGGTGTACAAAGGGGCCACCGGGGAGTTGTGCAGGCGGCACGGGCTGCCCCATTCAGGGTTCTATTTCGCCCGCGCGGTCCGGACCGATCGCTCGGGCCGGTTCCACATCTTCACGAAGAGCGTGACCACCTCGGCCACCCATGGCTACGGGAATCCCAGCCTACTGCTGGACCACGATTTCAACGTCGTCTGGGAGGTGGAGGTGGACGGCGCCGGGCATGGCGGCAATTACGCCGACGTGGACGGCGACGGGCTGGACGAACTCCTGATCGGCTTCAGCCTGTACGATCACGACGGCAGTCCCCTGTGGTCCCACCCCCCGATGTCCGAAAACGACCATCTGGACGATTCCGTGATTGCCGATATCGACGAAGACGGGAGGTTCGAATTCGCCCTCGCCCACGACGGACACGATGCGGTCGTACACAATTCGGATGGGACGGTGCGGTTCACCGTTCCGATGCATCACTGCCAGAATATCCTGCCGGGAAGATTCTACGAGGACGAGCCCGGTCTGCAACTGGCCTTTGTGGACAAGGCCCTGGGGCCAGCCGAAGAACGGGAAGCCGCAATCGTCGATTCAAACGGCCGCGAGTTGTCGCGCCACCGGACGATGGGCTATTACTCTGTCGTCTCCTGGGCGACCGACGTGGGCAGGGACAGCCTGGTGCGGCTGGAATGGCCGGCCCGATCCGACGCCGAGCATCGCGTGGTGTGGGTGGACCCCACGGGCAGGGAACTCGCGCGGTTGAAAGCCAGGGAGAACTTCCACGACCGGTTTAAGAAATTCGGTCTCGAGTCATTTCCCGCCGGCGGCCGTTATTTCGGGACGTGCAACAACTCTACTATCGGAGACGTCGACGGAGACGGACACGACGAGTTCCTGGTAACCGATCGCGAAAAGGTATGGGTTTTCAAGCAGCCGCGACTTTGATGATTCGATCGGGGCGAACTGTCGTCTAATCGAAATACTCGTCTTCGCTGAACTTCGTCCAGGACTTGAACACCGGAAACGGCGACGGCAGGTTACCGTCCGGGTCGTTTACCTTGAACGATATCTTCCCGCTGTCGAAAAGGTCCCTGATCGAAATGGAAACGCCCGAGGTCTGAATACAGTTGTCGCACTTCTCGGGGAAAGTCTGCGCCGAACTTGGCGTGACGAAGGAAATCCTGAATTCCGAACCGTTGCCTGCCTTTTCAATCCGATAATCCTTCGTCCCGACCTCCCATTCGTTGACGGCATGGCCGTCCCTGGCATACTGGGCCCAGAGGTTGAACCCGACGGTAAAATCGAGGATGACGCCCTTTCTCGGACTCGAGTCTCTGTCAGGTTCGAACTGACGAAACGACCGTCCGTTCATCGTTGTCCTGACTCGTTCTTCTTCGTCCGGGTTCACCGGTTCGAACGGACCGTTCTCCCCGCACGACGTCGCGGTCGACAGCGTAAACGACAACGCCAACAGCGCAATCCACCCGCGTTTCCAACCATCAACCCGTTCCGCGGGGGATGTCGCCCCGCGGTTTTCGTCAATGCCCGGTTCGGGCGTCACGCGGATTCTCCCGGGTTCGTCAGGCATGATCTCCTCCCTGGCTGGACGCAACATCTGTGTTGCCGGACAGGACGCCGCAAATACAACACACCTTCGACTCTGAATGGGAAATATACCCAAACGTCGGTAATGGTTCAACCCAGGGGACCGAAACCGCTATCAACCTTCAGTCATCAGCTATAATTGAAAGGCAATAGCTACGCCGCTACCCGGTCCCGCAGACCTCTCTCCCCGGCCCTCTCTCCCGCGGGAGAGAGGGAGGAAAAAAGGGTCTCGCCGCATCAATGTTTTTCACAGCTGGCGACCGGGGGCATGGGGGTTTTTCCGTGCTGAATGCAAGGAGCGAAAACATAGCGGCCAAGGATTTCTTCTCCCGTCTCACCTCTACCCTCTTACCACACTCTTGGACTTAGACCATGACACCAGACGCCATTCTGAACAAGGTCTGCGATTCGATCGACGTGCTGATCGGGGCGGGAAAGCCCCATGGCGGTATGTTTCCGTCCCTGCTGAATCTTGAAACACACCGCATGTTGACGGAACTGCCCCCGCCCATCCACGGGCAGCGCATGGGCGACCGCGCCTTTCTGGGCAGCAATCTCATGCACGACCAGCACCTGCTCAAGATCATGTACGCAATTGGCCGCGACGGATATAGGGATGCGGCCGACAGGTACCTGCGCCGGTTCGCGACCCACTGCACCGATACGGTTACCGGCCTGTTCCCGTGGGGAGAGCACGCGTACTGGCACCTCGAGGAGGACCGCGTGGGCGACAGCCACCGGCTGGCCCTTCCGGACAAGGCGCCCGGTACCACGCTGCACGACCATCTGCGGCAGGCGCCCGTCTGGCTGTGGGAAAAGCTGCACGCCTTCAACCCCTCGTGCGTCGAGCGGTTTGCCGAAGGCCTGGACTACCATTACAAGGACGGGGAGCCCCGGGAATACATCCGCCACGCCCACATCGAGCGGAAAGAGCGCCTCGAACGCGGACCGGCCTCCTCGGATTTCCCCCGCCACGGCGGGTTCTACATTCTGGATTGGTCGTTCGCCCACCGGATGTCGCAGCGCGCGGATTTCCTGGGGCAGATCGAGACGATGCTGGACTACTGGTGGGTTCACCGGGACACGGCCGGTCTGCTGCTGTCCACGACGCGGGGTCCTCAGGCGCCGGCGCCTATGCACAACGCGAACACCCCGGCGCAGACGGTTTCCCTCGCGGCCAGCCTGCTGGAGGCCGCCGAACTGCTCGACGGAACTCAGGCGGAGCTGATCGACCGGATGCGGGAACGCGCCGGTGTGTATACAGACGGTTTTCTGACGGCCCCCCACGATCCGGACGCCGGCGTCTTCGTGTCCGCCTGCCGGCGCGGAACGAATGAAATCTTGAATACGAATCCCGTATGGGGAAGCATCTACGGAAACTGGCCGCTGGCTTACGTGGCGCTGATCTCCCTGTGCATCTTCAGGCGCACGGAGGACGAACGGCTGTTGAATTGGGCGGACGGTGCGGCGCGCTGGCATTTGAGGATCCCCTTCCCAGATGGCGTCCCGGTCCCGGCGATGGACGCCGGTCTCGCGATCGAGCTGCTGGCCGACCTCTACGATCAGACCGGTGACGCTGATTGGCTGGAACGGGGACTGGAGCTGGCCCGGAAGCTGATTCCGATCTATATGGACGGGGATCTCGTGCGGGGCGCGGCGGGCATCGACTGGTACGAGTCCCAGATGGTTCCGGGGGACCTGCTGCACGGCATGGCGAGACTTGCGTTGCTCGCAATGCACGGTGATGCGTGTCCCCTGATGACGAACTATACCGCGAAGTGAGGGACGGATCGTGGGTGGAAGGACGTTCAGGATGTGGGCGGGAGGAGACGCGCACGTGGGCACGGACCTCGCGGCGGGCAATCGCCGGAGCCTGGCCGAGGCGATCAGGCAGGCCGAAGAGGGCGGGGCGGAAGGCGGACCGCCGTTCGAGTGGGACATCATGCTGGATATCGGGGACCTGTCGGGGTCGCAGACGCCGCCGGACGACGAGGAAGGGCAGGAGGTCGTCCGGCAGTACAGCGTGTCGACCCTTCATCCCCGGGAAGACTTCTACAATATTGTGG
>CAZKDZ010000288.1:0-11211 GCA_964551635.1 uncultured bacterium
ATATCCTCGCTGAACTCCAGCATGCCAAGTAGCGGCTTGGCATCACCCTTCCCAACATCCATATTGAAAACCGGACAGGGGTCTGGATACGAATCAAAATGAACCATCATGTCCGCAAGGTCAATCTGGATGTGATCATACGCGCTGTTAGGATTATCCCGGAATGGATGTAATCTGGCCAGTAGTTCGTGTACCCCGAGGGAAGCAATAGTCATATTCAGACTAATGACAGCAGGCCGTGCTATCGGTACGCCAGTGACATAGCCGTCCTTAACCTGGCGAGCATGCGCGACAGGGTCGTTTCGCGCCAGCCCTGCGGCGGCGACCTCCTCAAGGGAAAATACATCGCGGCTTATCAAGCTTGATCCACCCGGTTTGAGATAGTGGACACTTCCGCAGATGGCTTGGATATTCCCTTTATGTTCGCCGTCAGGGACAGCGTGGATCCGGACTCCAAGGTCGATATAAGGAATCATGTAATGTGAGGCAAGTGTGCTAAGCAAAAAACGCCCGTCGACTGTATCCACACAGCCAAAAATAAGATCGCACTGTGCGACAGCACGTACTGCCTGGGGTTTCCAGAGATCAGTATTCAGTTGAAAAACATGGGTTCCAATGCCAATGCGGCTAATCGCATCGGACAATACATCGACCTTGTGCCGTCCGTCTTGAACGTCATTCATTGTTGCATTCAAGATGCGGTTGATATTTCGATCCTCAACAATATCTCCATCTACGAGCACCAGTTCACCGACACCGAGGCGGGCAAGTTGCTCAATGACTGGACTGCCTGTCCCTGAACAACCGATTACTCCAATCGAAAGACGGCGAATACGTTCATATGTTCCTGCGCCAAAAGCTTGAGTGTGAGACGCCACGAATTCTGGAATGGTGTCGCTGAAAGGCTCCGTATACCAGAATTGCAGATCGTCCCCTACTACATTTACATGGGACATTGGCGCAAGGTGACCATTACTATCAACATATCGGCCGAATATCTCTCCTGTGGGAAGCATTACAAGGCTGCTGTGAAAGAAATCATCATCGAACCAGTCGCGAATGGCTGGCATTAGTTCCCGATCACCGTTATCGTCGGTCGTAGAGAACCTCGCGTGTCCATTGGGATGGCTGTGGATTTTTGCAACCGTCCACCCGTGAGATTCAGCGCGTTCAAGGAGAGGAACAATTACGTCAGTGGGCCATTTCACCAGTGTGGGTGTTCGCGCAGAGCATTGTGAGTATCGGATTGGATGGACTTCTCGCGCAACCAGACGGTGTCTTCTATCTCCGGCACATCTACCACAAAGGATGATTGCCGATGCCTCATTTCCGTCATTTGGTAAGAGATGAGACTTCAGCCTGCTGTGCTGCACATCGGTCAAGGTAAGGGTTACTTCCATTTGCCACACTCACATTTCAAATTCACGCCGCAGCCAGTCCTCAACCAACAAGATGTGCGTGCCTAGGCTGTCCTGACCGACTGTCCAGGGGTTCGTGCCCGTCCGATGACGTGACCATCTCTGAAAAGTCTTCCCGTCGATCATTTGCGTCGCCTGGGTGGCTCCAATCTGCTTCCCATCTTTCCGGGCAAGGGCGGGGCAGAAATACACCATGTCTAAAGGCGTCTTCGGATAACCCGTCTCCAGTCGAATAGCCGCCGTGGCGTGATGGTGGTTATACCCGCAGTGCTGGGTGCTGAAGTTATGCAGCATTACCCAATGGGAGCCATCATAGATGGTCTCCCATTGGCATCCGTAGTCATCTAAGAATTGTCGATCTTGTGGTGGAAGTTCAAAACAGCGTCGGAGTGACACTTTATCCCTCCGTCTGATCCCGAGGAAGTGCCTTGAATTTTTCTACCCCGGGCCGTGTAAGGTCGATCTGTTCGCCTTCCTTGATCAATTCCGGTTTGCAACCGCGAACAATCAATCGCAACGTCCAGTTTTTCTCTGGGACCAAACCCGCTACCTGCAGAATGACTTCTCTCAATGGTTTTGACTCGTGAATTTCAAACCGCTCACGGTTAACACGAATGCGGTAACCACGACAACGCGGCGGACGTTCACCACGCGCCGCATATTCTTCGAGATCAGCGATTTCGTCGAGAATTTCTTCCCGGATCGCCTCGGATAGGTCGCTTGCATTTGACATCAGATCCTCCTTATGGGATATTGGGTTAAGCCCATTGATGCCTTGGAACGCTGGTACGAAATTTGGAAACACAGCTATCAAGACAGGATCGCGTTAGGCGCGTCCGCTATTGTTCTTCGTTCGGTCCACCAGCACGTAGCCTTGACCCGAATTGGGCGTAGGCGGAAGCGGTTCACCCTTGACAACCGTTCGTTCTTGGCCGGTAGCTCCTCCACGTGAACCGACGATTTCGTATTGACCGGATGCTGGAGCTTGTTGCCCGGGCTTGAGAGATTTGGCCATGCGATTTCACCTCCTTTCGGGGTAATACCTATAGACCCTTCACAGTCAATATGCCCGTTAGTTTGAGAATCTTGCCAAGCGAGCGGAAAAAAAACCTCGTTAAGTGGCAAATTAAGTAAGGACGAAGAATCGATCTGTATATGGCTCTCACCAATTCTATGCCGATTTGTTTGGGAATTTCGCCGCATTGTGAAGTTCGTAATCCGACTGCAAATCGGCGGGAGGAGGTATTGACTTGGTTACCGAACGTCAAAGAGGCGCACCTGAACTTCCTAGTTCGCGTGTCCTGCGCCGTCTTGATGAAGCCAATTGGGCTCGAATCTTACCTGAATTAGTCGCGTATGCTCATTTAAAGCTAGAAAGCGTTACGTGGCTGGGCGGAAACGTGCCCGGAGGCACGGAAGCGGAAGATCTTGCTCACGAAGCAATTGAATCGCTCTATATTGGAACCAGGAATTGGAATGTGGCCAAACATCCTGACCTTGAAGTCGTTTTGAAGGGCATCGTCAAAAGCCTTGTCAGTCACCTTGCGCACAAAAAGGACAATAGGACACGCCAAGCACCATCCGAGAATGAAGGCGAGGATGGTTGGGGACACGAAGCACGGAGCGACGAGCCTTTACCGGACAAGCAGGCGGAAGACAACGATCTGATAGTACGCATTGAACGCCTGCTGGAAGGCGACGAGGACGCAGGCGTGGTCTTTTTGGGGCTGCAAGATGGGGCAAAATTAAGAGAAATAGCAGAGGATCTTGAAATACCGATAACGCGAATCTATGCGGACATGAGACGCATTCGCCGAAAAACAGAAGGCTTGCGAACCGAAGTGACGTCAAGGGGGCAGACCTGATATGAAAAGCCAGCGCAAACTCAACGCATGGGAAATCGCGGATAATCTGGTCGATGCGCTGCACCAGGCCGCTACCGAAAATGAAGAAACCTTGAACGACGAATTGCGTCGTAGTGGCTATGATCCGAATGAGGTCAGGCAGCGAGGTCAAGCATTTATCGAAGGGCTGAAGGGTCGTGTACGTCTGGCTCAGGCTCAAAAGCGGCAGGAGCGTTTAATCGGTATTTTGGCGCGAGTGAAGTCATCCTTCTCTTCGATACCTGATGCAAAGCATCAAATTAACAAGTGGATAACAGAAGAAGTCGCAAACGAAGTCTCTAAACCTGCTTTGCAAGCTTTCTATCATAAATTGGAATCGGTTGATGAGGAAGATATCGAAAGCCTTGCTCAAGACGCAGAATTGCTGCGAATATGGGAAGGCATGGTGACCGAAGGAAACGATGGTGAGCAAGAATGATGAACAAATCCACGTATAGGCGCCCCGCTCTACTCGCACATGAGATTCTCAGACAATACGGTATAAGTGATCCGGATCCAATAAACCTTGATGCGATCTGTTTTGACAACGGCGTATTGGTCATTGATGAACCGCTGAACGGTGCTCTGGCGCGCCTGATCCGGAACGGAAAAAACAAAGCCATAGTACGGGTGTCTAATGGGATTCTCGAAATTGGACAGCGGCGATTTGCGATTGCTCATGAATTCGGACACTTTATTCTCCATCCGGAAAAAAACCAGCTCTCTTTTTGCGAAAAAAAAGAGCTGTTGTTTTGGTATCAAGGATTGCCTCTGGAAGAGCAAGAAGCGAATGCCTTTGCGGTTGAACTCCTGATGCCTGACTTTCTGTTCGAGCCACGGTGTATCGGCGAAAACCCGACTATCGCCGCAATTCGGAAATTGAGCACAGAATTCAGCACAAGCCTAACCGCCACGACCCTACGATTTCTTGATTTTACTCGTCACGTTTGCGCGGCGATATTCAGCGTTCACGGGCGGGTAAAGTGGTTCCGAGAGTGCGAGAATTTCCCATTGCAACTGCTAGAGTCCGGAACGCTCGTAGACTCCGGTTCTGTTGCAGGAAGGCTATTCGCAGGACATCTCGATACAGAGGGTTCATTACAGGTTCCTTTGGAGACATGGATCGAGGATCCTATGTTTTCCCAAAGTTTCACCATTCGGGAGGACGCGGTCCATCTAAAGTCATACAATACTGTCATAAGCCTAATTTCGATCGAACCTGCTTCCCCTCTGGATCGATTTCTTGCAAGAAGAGGAATGTCGAACATCTGGTGAGTTATTTCGGACGCAACTCTCTTCAGATCATCTCCAAAGGGAAAAAAGGGCCGAACAAGATCGCAGATCGTTAATCGACGTTTCTATCGTAAAACCACAAAGCAGCCCATCCCATTTGGATCGGCTGCTTCTTTTTTGGTGTTTTCCTCCTGCCGGAACATCGTATTACACTGTATGATGATGATTTACGTCGTATTACGCGGATGCCGGGTCTGACTCTGGGATCCGCGTCTTGCGCTACAGACTAGCGTATACAACGTCCCATTCCGCCCGACCCGGCCGCATTTGGCCGGGTCTTTTTCTTTTTCGTTTTCACCCCTTCATGTGTACTTTGCTGCTGCCGAAGACGATTCTTGATTCGACGGGACCGAAAGGAATTTGTGAAATGAAAACCGGGCGTACGCTGTATACGGACGAAGAAGTCCGCAGGATGGTGGACCACGTGGAGCGGTATCCGGCCGCGAAGAGGATCGCCGACGAGATCGTGGAGCGGGCGGAGGTCTGGGCGAAGCTGGACGACGCGTACGTTCGCGACCTGCCGCCCCCGGCGGACATCTTCCGCGGGTTTCTGCCATCTTTCGACGGGTGTCCGGTCCACGGCGAGGCGGTCTTCCAGGCGCCGGGCGGTCCCTGGCAGGTGGATATCTTCAACCGGCCCTGGAAGATCAGGTGCGCCGTGGGCGGCGAGGAGTACCCGTCGAACGACTTCATGGCGTATTACCGCACGGGAGACCGGGCCCTGCTTACCGGCGACTATTCGGACGACGGGAAGGGATGGGACCCGGGGGACGGGCGGTCCCGGTTCTGGTTCGTGGCGCATTACTGTTACAGTCTCTGGCACCGGCTGATTCCTGCGCTGCAGGACCTCGGACGCGCGTATCTGATCACCGGAGACGCGCGGTACGGCCGCAAGGGCGCGATCCTGCTGGACAGGATGGCCGCACTCTTTCCCACCATGGACCACGCGTCGCAGTCCTGGTACGGCCTGAACTATCAGGTTGGATACACCGGACGTTTTCTGTACTCCGTTCAGGAGTCGTTCAACATCGGGCTCTACGCCGAAGCCTATGACAATCTGTTTCCGGCGTTGCGGACCAGGAGTGACGTGCATGCGTTTCTGGACAAAGAACCCGATGCGCTGGTCCGGCACGTGGAAGACAACCTGGTGCGGCAGTCGGTGCGGGATATCTGGGAGGGAAAGATCCGGGGGAACTACGGGCTGCACCAGGCCTCCGCGGTGAAGGCGCTGGTGGTGATCGACGATGACGCATTTAGGGACTGGGCGATCGGGAAACTGGAGGCATTCACGGGATGCGGTCCCACCACCGCGGTGTGGGCGTACGGCGTGGAGGGATGGGACCACGCGCTGGACAATTTCCTCTTCCGGGACGGTGTTTCGTTCGAGGTGGCCATCGGTTATTCGGCCGGCTGCTGGACGCGCTACATGCTGGATACGGACCTGGTGCTGAAGCGGCTGGGCAAACGCAGGCTGCCCGGGCGACACGTGCGTTCGCTGGGCAGCTGGTCCCGGCGGCTGGCCTGCTGGGGCGGCATGATGCCGTCGATCGCGGATACGGGCGCCGGGGTAACCTATCCATTGCTGGACCCTTCATCGCTCCGGCGGTTTTACCGCGGTTACGGGTGGCCGGAGTACGCACGCGCGCTCTTGAACGAGGGCGTGACCGGTGAAAGCGGGTTCAGAAGTTACGACGACCTGTTCCAGGTACCGCTCACGCGGGCCGAACTGGAGCGCGCGGCGGGCGACCTGCCGCAATGGCCGGAAACGAGCGACAACCTCGGCGGGGTGGGATTCGTGATCCTGCGCAGCGGCCGTGCGGAAAACCAGTTGGCGGCGGTACTCCAGTACGGGCACGCCAACGCCGGCCATGCCCATCGGGACCGTTTGAACCTGGAGGTGATCGCGGGCAACAAGAGGGTGGTGCCCGATACGGGCTATCCCACCCACGCTGCAGAACATCCGGACCCGCCGGTATGGGAGAAGAATACCGTCAGCCACGTCGCCGTGGTGGTGAACGAGAGCCGGCAGGACACGGCGGACGAGGGCCGCCTTGAACGGTTTGGAGCGGTCCCTCACGTGCAGCACGTGGAACTGTCCGCGCCGCGGGCCTACCTGGAGGCCGACGCGTATCGCCGGGGGGTGACGCTGCTGGAGCTGGCGCCGGACCTGCAGGTACTCGTGGACCTGTTTCACGTCAGGGGCGGCTGGGCGCACGACTTTTCGTTCCACGGGTTCAATGGGCGGTTTTCAACCCGGGGCGTGGCGTTTCAGGCACAGGACGGCGGCACGCTGGCGGGACCGGCCGTTCCGTTCCGGAAGCTGTACGACGACCCGGAACTGGAACGGCACGCCAGCCTGCCGGGGCAGCCGGGGACGAACGGCAAGCGCAGCTATCACTCGTACCGGGGCAGCGGCTTTTCCTATCTGTATGACGTGAAACGCGGGCGACCGGCGGGCGGGTTCCAGGCCGATTGGCGGGACGAAGAAATGGGACTGCGCATGATCGTCCCTGAGGGCGTCGCTCAGGAAGTCATCACGGCCCATGGGAAGCCGCCCAGCAAACCGGGCGCTGCCGAACACCTGGACTACGTCCTCCTGCGAAACCGTGCGGGCCGCCGGCAAGACAACCTGAACAGCCTGTTCGCCGTTGTATGCGAAGCCTATCGGCAACGCCCGGGGTTGACGGGCGTCAGACGCTTGGACGTGACCGATGGCGAGGATGCGATCGGACTGGAGATCTCCTGGCAGGGCGGGAAATGTTATCTGCTGAGCGCGCTGTCGGACGAAGGGAGATCCGTTTTCAAGGACGGACTTGAACTGGACGGTGGATTCGGGGTGTTGAACCTGGACGCCAACGATCGCCCTTTGTGGGCCTGCCTGGCTGGACGGCGGTTGGCATCGGAAAACGTGGAAGTGGAGGGATCCGGCACGTGGCGCGGCCGGATTACCGGAATCGACGCGGACAACTGCCGGGTGACGGTAACTTCGGACACTGGCGAAGGCCCCCCGGCGGGCGAGACCCTGATGGTGTCGAACCCGCCCCACGCATGCAACTTCCCCATCAGGTCGGTCGAAGCGTCGGGCGACGGATGGCTGTGTTCGCTGGACGCGGAACGACTGCACATCGGACGGTTCGTGGTGGAAGCAGAGACGGAGGACGGCCTGCTGACCAGGACGTGGATTCACCGGGAATGGGAGGATACGGAAGACTCGGGATGCCACTATCTGAAGGGCGCCCGGCTGGCATACAGGGAGCGGCTCCACACGATCGACCGGGTGATCCCCCGCGAGGAGGGCGGGCACAGGTTCGTCCTGCGGGATGCGATTCCGTGGCCCGGCGCGCCGGACGACATGCCGGTGATCTACGATCTGGGACCCGGGGATTCGTGCGTGGTGCGGCCGATAGTGTATGTGGAGCTTGACAGGTCCGCTTGATCCAGAAACCGAAATAGACAGGTATGGACTCAACAAGGAATTAAGGAGGGAAGCAGATGACGCAGCGCGTGGGTGTGATCGGCCTCGGCATTATGGGCAGCAGCGTGACGCAGGTCCTGCACAGGAATCCGCTGGTCGAACTGGCAGCTTTCTGCACGCTGGACGCGGAGAAGCTGAGCAGGGCGCAGGACGAGTTTTCTGTATCCGCGGGGTACGCCGATTATCACGAGATGCTGGAGAAAGAGACGCTGGACATCGTCTATATCGCCACGCCGGACTGGGCCCACCGGGAGCCGGTTATCGCTAGTCTGGAGGCGGGCTGTCACGTGCACGTGGAGAAACCGATGACAACGGACCTGGCCGAAGCCACCCAAATCGTGGATGCCGTGAAACGCACCGGACTGAAGCTGCAGGTCTCGTACAACCACCGGTGGCTGGCGCCGTACAACGCCACGTGGAACATGATCCGCGACGGGGAAATCGGCAGACCGCTGATGGGCTATGCGCGCAAGAACAACCCCATTTCCGTGCCGACGGAGATGCTGCCGTGGTCCGCGAAGTCGTCTCCTGCCTGGTTCCTGTCGGCGCACGATATCGACCTGGTCTGCTGGTGGTTCGACCAGAGTCCCGTCGAGGTGCACGGCTACGGGATCAAGAAGGTGCTGGCCGCCAGGGGAATCGATACCTACGACATGATGCAGGGACTCGTGAAGTTCGACGGCGGGTCGGTCGCCACGTTCGAATCGGCATGGATCTACCCCAATACCCATCCGTCGATGCCGGACTCCTTCATGCAGGTGATCGGCGAGAGGGGCCACGTGAATCTGGACCGGAAGGCCGAGGCGATCGAAATGAGTACGGAGGAAAAGTTCAAGTGGCCCCGGTCCCTGCTGAACTACAGGGTGTTCGACAAATGGGTTGGGGCGTTTCCGTCGTGCGTGAACAGCTTTGTCGATGCTGTCATCGAGGACCGGGCGCCCTTTGTGACGGCGCTGGACGGATGGCGCGCCACGGCCGTTCTGGACGCCTGGCACCAGTCCATCGAAAACGGCGGGATCGTGCGCGTTGCGGATGCGCCCGAGTGGCCGTAGAAGAGAGGATCGAAAGATGACAGATGGAGAGAAGCGGATCGGGTTTGTCGATGACAACCTCGAGAACTTCCACGCCAACGTCTACCTGAAACTGCTCCGGAACGAACTGAAGCATCGGGGCTGGGTGGTGGCGGGGTGCACGGGGATGCGGCCGAGAGCCGGCAGGAAGTGGGCCGGGGTGAACGACGTTCCCTGGTTCTCCGACGCGGCCGGGTTGAACGAGGCGGTGGACTGCTTCATGGTACTGGCGCCTTCCACCCCGGAGACGCACCTCGAACTTTGCCGACAGGTGTTTCCGTTCGGAAAGCCCACGTACGTGGACAAGACCTTTGCCCCGGATCTGCCTGCTGCCAGGCGCATTTTCGCGCTGGCGGACAGGCACCGGGTGCCCATGCAGACAAGCTCGGCGCTGCGCTATACCGAGGTCCAGGACTACGTGGAGGAGACAGGGCGAGAACAGGTCCGGCACATGGTCACCTGGGGCGGCGGCAGGTCATTCGGAGAATACGCGATCCATCCCCTCGAGCTGGCCGTCAGTTGCATGGGTCCGGGCGTGCGCCGGCTGATGCGGCGGGGTGGAGGAAAACAGTCTCAACTGCTGCTGGACTATACCGGAGGACGTACGGCGGTCGTGAACGTGTATACGGGATCGAGTACACCCTTTGCGGCTTCAGTGACCACTGCCCGGGCGACGCGCTACTTCCAGGTCGACT
This sequence comes from uncultured bacterium, assembly GCA_964551635.1. Taxonomy (GTDB): domain Bacteria; phylum Latescibacterota; class UBA2968; order UBA2968; genus JAAXHE01. The sequence continues at coordinate 9,835 of CAZKDZ010000288.1, forward strand.
CCGGCCGCATCTTCCTGAACACCGCCGATGCCGTGCTGGACCTGTTCGAATCCGGAAAACCCGGCATCGACAGGAAGGAAAGCCTCATCATTCGCAGGATTCTGGACGTGGCCGGGCAGAAACGGGTATTGTCTGGATTTGTGAATCTGTAGGGGCGACCGGCGTGTCGCCCCTACGAAAGCTGCCTCTGCTTCTTCATTCCCCCGCTACAAACTCAACGGCTTTGAGAAGGGTGATGCTGTCGCAATCCGTGGCGGGGTAATCCCGGACGGTGATGGACACTTCGGTGGCGTCCTCGATTTCATATCCGGTATCGCCGCACAGGAGATACGTGCCTGGAAGGGTATCGGGGTCCGGCACGGCGTTTCGCAGGTGGTAGGTTCGATCGGCGACGCGGGCGACTTCAAGGGTCACCGCCGCCCTGTCGATGCTCAGCGCGCGGCCGTTGCAGCGAAGTTCGGCGCCGAGAAGCAGATAGGCGCGCAGCAGTCGGCCGTCGTCATCCACGGACGCGAAGGCGAACCGGCCCGAAATGGACAACGGACCGACATCATGGGTCCCGCCGTCGGGGGCGGAGTAGACGTAGTCCGTGCATCCCTCGCGACAGACGGCGACCGCCATCGCGCCGGTGTCCTCATCGTCCAGCACGAGTCGGGACGACAGGACGGGCGAACGATCCTTGAAGGGTGAAATTACAGCGGCAAATCCGCTCTTCAGGTGCGTATCGCCGCGGCGTTCCGCCAGGACCTGCTGCACGGGCGGGGCGTTGAGTTCCTCACCCAGGTCCGAGCGCCAACCCGGCGCATCCACGAGCAGCAGGCGATCGACGGGGTTGAGCAGGGTGAGGTCGATGCCCACGCCCTTGTTGTCCCACGTCGCGGTGAACGGGCCCCGCGGCCGGTCTGCACGGATATCGGACAGCCATTCGATTCGATCGTCGACGGGTTCCGGGGCCGCGCCGAAAATGCCCTTGAAGCGGCCGTTGCTGTGAAAGCCGTACTGGTGAAGGCCGCCCCCGGAGACCCGGAACAGGTCGACGGCGTAGGTCTGATCACCGGGGACCTGGATCAGCACACAGGTGCGCCGGTACAGATCGCACTGCTCGTATGGCGCGGCGGATGCCTGCACGACTTCAACCCCCGCGCCAGTACCGAACAATTCCAGTGCTGCGGGCCTGTTGTCGCCGGCCTGGTTCCCGCCGTCCACGGTGACGATGTTGTGGGCGAGCGTGCTGCTGGTCCAGGCGTTTCTGGGGTCGTCCCAGATATATCCCCTGTCGGCCGCCATCTCCCGGCCATGGGCGATATAGATGATGCCCAGGGTATCCCGGTGGCGATGGCCGCCGTACGCGTAGCCGTTCAGATAGAAGGCGGTATG
>CAZKDZ010000289.1:0-5570 GCA_964551635.1 uncultured bacterium
CTACGGCGTGAGCAGCCTCCTCCAGTTGTCGCTGACGGACGTGATGGGCGACCACCGCGTCGTCATACAGACAGGCCTGAGCTTCTCCCTCAAGGACAGCGACCTCTTCCTCGGATACCAGAACCTCAAACACCAGACCAACTTCTATGTCAGCGCCTTCCACACGCGCCTGTTCTTCTTCGACCGGGGACAGTTGAACGCCGATCGGTATTTTGGCGCGGAAGCAAGCCTGGTCAGGCCGTTCAGCCGCTTCAGCAGGATGGAACTGGGCACAAGGGGCATCAGGATTTCCCGCGAGCGCCTGGAGCGGGATCGCTACGACAACCGGTGGGTTCGCCGCGGTTTCACCGGCAGCAGCCTTCGCGGGCTCTCGGGCACCGAAGTTGATTCGCGTGGAGCTGTGGTTTCCTACCTGGCTCTGGTGGACGACAACTCGCTGATGGGCGGTTTCGGCGCCGTGGACGGGAGGCGGGTGCGGCTTGGCGCTGAAGGAAGTTGGGCGGGAATGCGTTTTGCGGCATTCAACGCGGACTTTCGCCAGTACCTGCTCACGCTGGGCGAGTACACGCTCGCCGTTCGACTCTCCGGCGGCACCAGCTTCGGTCCCAACAAGCGAGTCTATTTCGTGGGGGGGGTCAACAACCCCGTGAATCCGAATTTCTCAACATTTGCAAACGTCGATCAGGACCGGATATTCTTTTCCAGTTTTGTGTGGCCCCTGCGCGGCGTGGAGTTGTTCGAGCTGGCCGGAGACACCTATGTGCTGGGCAATGCGGCGTTTCGTTTTCCCCTCATCAGGGAACTGGCGATGGGATGGCCGCTGCCGCTATTCTTTCAGAACGTACAGGGTGAACTGTTCCTGGACATCGGCGGCGCCTTCGAAAGAGAGAGGTGGCGGGACGGGTGGATCGCCCGCGACGGGGGTTTTGAGCTCAATGTGCCGCAGCACTTCCGCGGCGGAAGGTCCAAACACGGATTCGAGAAGCCGCAGATGGCCGCTGGGTACGGATTCGGTGTCCGGGTGAACCTGGGCTACTTCCTGTTCCGGTACGATCTGGCCTGGCCCACGGATTTCGCGCAGACCTACCATCCGCACCAGTATTTCTCAATTGACATCACGGGGCATTTTTAAGACGACCGAAATGCCCGGCATCCTCGAACGCCGGTCCATCCGGCTGCAGTCTGGTGCGAAACCGATAGGCGGCGTCCAGAGATTCGGGAGAACGTGAGAAATGGCGGCCAAAGACCACTACAGGGAGGGATTGAAGCTGATCTCCTCCGGCAGCCTCGATGGGGCGCTCGAGAAGTTCCATCAGGCGCTGGAAGAAGATCAGGATTTCTACATGGGGCATCTGGGTTTGGCCCAGGTTCTGGACAGGCAGGGTAAAGTCGACGAGGCGATTCTGCACGCGCGGGAAGCGATTCGGATCGCTCCGGAAGAGCCGCTTGCCCACACGAGTCTTTCAAGGCTCTATCAGCAAAAGGGCATGATCGAAGAGGCGGAGGAAGCGATGGAGACGTCGCGGCGGCTGCAGTCCTGATCGCGGCAGCTTGTTGGCATACGCGGGGCGCGGACCTATCGGTTCGCGCCTGTTGTTTATTTGTTCTCATTGGTATCGCCATGTTGCACGGCGCCGAGCCGGCGGGCGAGCAGGAGGCGTATCAACCCCGGTCCGCCCGCAACCAGGTATGTGACGAAGGCAATGCCATGCATCACCGTTGCATAGGCAAGCGCGTCCGCAAGGGGTACGTCGAGTACCGCGTGGAGGGTCTGGCTGCAGAAATAGTGGTACGTGCCCGTCCCTCCCGGCGTGGGGATGATGACGCCGATGGTTGAAATCACAAGGACAACAACGGCCTCATAGAAGCCGAGGCGGTAACGGGACGGGAAACCGAACGCGAAAAACGTGACGTAGGAAACGAGGATATAGGCCAGGTTGAGAAGAATGCTGGACACGAGGATGCCGGCATAGCCCGAGATCGCGTGAACGCCGCCCAGGCCCTGAAACACCGACCGTAAAATGCCGGTCAGCCGGTCCGCGGCCGAACGTGAGACCCACCGTACCGGCAGACGCAAGATAGCCAACGCACGTTCGCCGTATACCGAAAGAAGCGCGAATAGTACGAGTATGCCCAACGTGGCCGCCAGCGCGAAGAGCGCGACCCCTTCCATCCACGGAAACGCCGCGGCGATTTTTTCTCTCGTAAAATAGAGGACGCCACCCAGAAAAACGAGGAGAGCCAGCATGTCGATCACCCGTTCGACGAGGACCGTGGCGAGAACCCCGCTCAACGGCAGGTGCTGGTCCCTTTGAAGCGCGACGCCGCGCGCAATTTCGCCGGCGCGGGAAATGACGTTGGTGGCCGCATAGCCCACGAGTATGGCGTGGCTGGCCCTCAGGAAGGATATCTGGCGACTCACGGGTTTCAGGAGGATCCGCCAACGCCAGGCCCGGGGAAAAACAGAGAGGACGAGTAGAAAAACACTTAAGACAAGCCAGGAGCCGCTGGCCTGTCTGACCGCAGACCATAGTGTGGCCGGAGCGACGCCCTGAAAAGCCAGCCACAGAAACCCTGCGGCGAGGGCCGCCCCGATGGAAAACTTGAGCAGTGTCTTAATGGTCTGAGGCACGTTTGATTTCCAGGTTCAGTAGCCGAAACCGCGCAGGGCCTGTTCTCTCTTCCGCCAATTCTGAAAAACCTTCACCCGCAGTTCCAGATAAACCGGAGCGTCCAGGAATGCCTCAATCTTGCCTCGCGCCATCTTGCCGATGGATTTGAGGGTTTTTCCATTTCCTCCTATGACGATGCCCTTCTGGGACTGTCGTTCAACGACTATACTGGCCCGGATATAGGTTCTGCGGCGGTCTTCCCGAAATGCCTCCACCTTGACCGTGGTTGCATATGGCAACTCCTGACGTAGCTGCAGAAAAATCTCCTCCCTGATGAGTTCGGTGACGAAAAACCGCTCCGGGTGCTCGGTGAGCGAGTCTTCCGGAAAGAACAGGGGTCCTGAAGGCAGCGCCCGCTCCAGACTGGACCGAAGCGTTTCGACGTTGTAACCGGTTTGGGCGGAAACCGTCATGACTTCCTGTATGTTGGCTTCCTGCCTCACGGTATCCACGCACTGCGTTCCCCGTGCGGCGGATATCAGGTCGGATTTATTGACCGCGACGATGCGCGGGCTCCTGACCCTGCGGAGGACTTCACGCATTTCCCGGTCGAAGGTGGCATCGAAGTCCGAGGCATCAACAACACCGAGAAATACATCCGCGTCACTCACGGAACGCCTGATCTGATCGCACATTCGCTCGTGCAGACGGCAACGGGGCTGAAACAATCCCGGTGTATCCAGAAAAATCATCTGGGACGTCCGGGAGGTGAGAATGCCCGATACCCGGTGCCGCGTGGTCTGAGGCTTTGCGGTCACTATGGAAAGGCGCGCGCCAACAAGGTGGTTGAACAACGTGGATTTGCCCACGTTGGCCTTTCCGGCGATTGCGATATACCCGGATTTGAAATCGGTCGCGGTTGACATAGACGAGGTATCGGTTCAGAAATACACGGAACCCGAGATGCGGTAGGTGTTGTCCAATTCGCCGTGTTCCAGAAAGGCGAAGTCGAAAGCAACGCGTCCACCCAGCCGGACGCCCGCGCCCGCGGTAAAGTGCTTTCCCCTTGCGCCCAGACGGAATGCCAGCTTCTCCCGATAGAGGTATTCGATGCCAACCCTCCCACCCTGAAGTCCGTCAGCGGCGGATTTTTCCTCGCCGATGCTGAAACTCCCGCTGCAGGTGATCCGTCCGTCGACCGCCGTAACAGGCCTCGCGAGTGCAAGACCGATGGCGAGGACCGGCGGGACCCGGTCCGACGAACCCGAGTCGAAGGTGATCTTCAAAGGGATGAGATTACGAATCATCAGTCCCGCGGTCAGATCCGCCCGGGGCATATAGAGCATGCCGAAATCGATCCCGAATCCCGATCCGGCGCCGGTGCCGAGGTTGCGGGATACGAGTTTCACTCCGGCCCCCGCGAACAGATTCGGCCTAAGGCCGCGGCCAAAGGCAAGATGCAGGTGATATTCGGTTGTACCCGTGACACGGGAAACGACCGGACGGTTGTCCGGACCAGGCGCAAGCGCAGGATCCTCCAGTGTGGTGATCTTGACGCCGCCAACGCCGAGACGCGTAAGCCCGACGCCGAACCCGCCGAGAAGAGAGGGCCCGCCCAGTGTAAAGACGTCGTGGTTGACCGTACCGCCGAACTGCTCGGTGTGTTGTATCTGCAACTCTCGCCGCCGTAGCCGTTCAAGTCCCGCGGGATTCCAGTAAACGGCTGTTGCATCGTCACTTACGGCCACAAAAGCGCTGCCCATCCCCAACGGTCTTGCGCCGGCGCCAAGCAACATCGGGTCTTCTGAATAACGGGTTTCATCTTGCGCGGCAGCCGGCGCGGGTCCCGTCAGGGCAAGCGTCAGGATCGCGAGGAGAAACGGCTTCACGGGAAGGACTCATGCAATGTGAAATCCACGGGCGGAACGAGTATCGCGGCGCTTCCCGGCCGAAGAGCGGAATCCAGCGCCTTGATGTCGGACGAAACCAGGCCGATGCCGAAGGCCCCGGCAGGCAGGGGAAGTTCGTGAGGCTGGATGAGCAGGGCAGGAGAAAAATACAGCCTTGAACGGCCCCTGGGACCCTCTATCAGTCGGCCGCTGAAATCGACCGGCAGCCTTCTGCCGCGAAGCCGAAGCCCGGAATTTCCGGGTTCAATGCTGTGCGGGGCGAGCCGGTCGATCATCCGGAGTCGGGATGACGACAGGCTCAACGCTCCCGCAAGTCGATAATGCTGAATTGCGCAAACCCGCAAGACGTGCGCGCCGGCCTTCAGATAGACACTGCGGGACGGGAAATCGATGACGAGATAGTAAGCGTCGGGGTTCTCGCGTACGTGTAGAAGCTCGAGGCGCAGGGCCTGCTTTCTATTATGGAGCGCCTGTTCGAGGGAATCCGGAACGGTCCCCGCCCATGCCGGGGTTAAAAGGGTAGGAAAGGCGATGAGGATGGCGACAGAGGAAGTCAATAGATGAAGACGCGGCTTCCGGTCTGCGCCATGGCAAACGTTGACTCGAGGTCGGCGTCGTTCAGACGAATGCATCCGTGGGTGATATTCCGCCCAATCAGATTCGGGTAGAGATTGCCGTGAATCTCGTAGCCGTCGCCCAGTTCCAGCGCGAACTTGCCCAGCGTAAACGGATCCAGGCGTCTGAAGTCCCATGGAAGTACGGGCGTCTCCAGTCCTGCCTCCACGAAAGCCCATTCCGGCTTCTCCCAAATCGGATTCACCACTTTTCGCCGGATTTCGAACGGTCCCTTCGGTGTGTTGAACCGCCACGATTTGCGTTTGTCACTCAACAGGATCTTTCCGCTTCCGGTTGCGCAGAACGCTTCCCTGACCATACGGTTTCGGTGCCAGATTTGCAGGCGATTGTGTACCGTGTCGATGACGATATCCGGTTTCTCATCCATCATCCCGTCCAGCGCGGCTTCCAGCCTCTGAATCTCCGCCTTGAG
>CAZKDZ010000290.1:0-25674 GCA_964551635.1 uncultured bacterium
CTGCTCCATCTTCCACTACAACCAGGCCCTTTGGGTTGAACGCAATTTCGCCAACACCGGCGACCCGCGCATGTGGCCCAATTTCAACTTCAGCGTTATGGGCGAACGCGTAAAATCCGCAGGTCTCGTCAGCCAGCATTGTGTGGGTCCCTCTGTCTGGCAGGCTTTCCGTGTCACTCCAACCCTCGAGCAAGTCTCCCGCGTCCTCGACGACGAACCCACCCTCATCACGCTTTCGCCATTGAAGCTCTACGGCGAGTGATTCAAGCAGTCGGCGATCGGCATACAAAAAAGGCGGGCAACCACAAGGGTTGCCCCTACAAACACATCGTTGCCGTGGGCTGACCCGCGGCATTATTTATCCAGATATCGCGCAAATGAGCCCATATGACAAGAGCGCAAAGGCCTGTGGCCTTTGCGCTCTTGTTGTTTCGATACGACCTCGCGTCCGATCCGGCTCTTACCTCTCCCCCATCGGCGTATAGTCCCGGACATCTTCACCCATGTAAATCTGCCGCGGACGCGCGATGCGCTGCTCCGGATCGTGCATCAACTCTTTCCACTGCGCCAGCCAACCCGGCATCCGGCCCACTGCGAACATAACCGTCATCATGTCCGTGGGCAGACCCATCGCCTGGTAGATTATGCCCGAATAAAAATCCACGTTCGGATACAGACTGCGAGAAATGAAAAACTCTTCTTCAAGCGCGATGCGCTCCAGTTCTACCGCGATGTCGATAAGCGGGTTCTTTCCGGTGACTTCGAATACCTCTTCGGCAGTCTTCTTGATGATCGCAGCTCTGGGATCGTAGTTCTTGTAAACCCGGTGCCCGAATCCCTGGAGCAGCACCTCCCGGTTGTATACCCGCTTGATATAGGCGGGAATATTGTCAACCGACCCGATCTCGTTCAGCATTTTCAAGACGGCTTCATTCGCCCCGCCATGCGCCGGTCCGTACAACGCGCCGGCGGCTCCAGCCGCTGCCGAGTACGGGTCTGCTCCGCTGCTGCCCACCCCACGCATGGTACTCGCGCTGCAGTTCTGTTCATGGTCGGCGTGCAAAATGAGAAGGACCTCCAGCGCCCGTTCCAGCGCGGGATCCGACATATATGCGTTCGTACCCTCGAACAGCATCTTCAGATAATTGGCGCAGAATCCCAATGAAGGGTCAGGGTCCACAACGGGCAGCCCCTGGCTTTGGCGATACACGGCTGCCGCTGCTACCGGGGCCACGCCCATAAGCCGGCGGATGTGTTGTTCCTGAACATCCTCCGTGCCGATGTCTCTCGCATTGTCGTAAAATGTGGACAGAGACCCCAGCACGCCCACCATCATCCCCATCGCGTGGGAGCCTTTTCCGAATCCGCCTACCAATTCGGTCAACTTCGGCTCGGCTCTGACGTACGCCATCACCGATTCGTTCCAGGAATCCAGTTGCGCCTGTGTCGGCAGTTCGCCGTATAACAGCAGATACGACGTCTCAAGGTAGGTGCTGCGCTGCGCGAGCTGCTCGATCGGATATCCACGATATCTGAGGATGCCTTTCTCTCCGTCGATAAACGTCACGGAACTCTGGCAGGATCCGGTATTCAGATACGACGGATCGTATCCGAGAAGCCCGAAATCGTCCTCCGATACCTTAATCTGCTTCAGGTCAGCGGTTCGAATGGCGGCCCCGTATTCCGGGTACGTGCCATATAGAATGGGTACCTCGTAAGTCTTGCCGGTGCGATTATCCGTAATGGTGAGTGAGTCTTTGTTCATCCACACAAATCCTTTCCAGTCGTCTACACCTGCCAGTCACGCCCGTACCGAGTAGATTACACTGTCGATCTGTTTTCCGGTCAGGCTGCGGTCACACGTTTGTTGTCGAGTCATCCCGCCGAAGACACGATCCAGAGCGCGTTCGTACGAACGGTTGGCGGCATGGCTCCAGATCGCCAGGGTTCCATCCGGCCGCAACCGTGTCCTTAGCGTTCGAAGTGCTGAAACGCTGTACGCGCGCCGGTTTTCGGGCCGCACCACCCGGTCGGGACCGTTGTCGATATCCAGCGCGATGCCGTGGTAGCTTCGAGGATTTCCCTGTACGTATTCGTAAAAATCGCCGACGACCACCTCCGTGCGCTCATCGTCGAGAACATCGGCGTTGTCCAGGTAATCGCGGTTCCAGTTTACAATTCGGGATTCGAGTTCCACCACACACACGGAACGCACGTTCGGATAGGCGAGCGCCTGTCGAAGGGAGATTCCCAGTCCCAAACCACCGATAAGCAGGTTGATGTGCCTGCCGGATTTCGACGTTTCCATGACCGTGTCAATCAATGCGCGATTGGACGACGCATTGTAGGTGGCCATCCGGAAAACACCGTTGACGATGAGTTCGAAATGGGAGACCGTGCCGGCATTAACGGACGCAAGCTGCAATTCACCCTTACGGGTGGACGAACGCTGCACAACCCGCCGTTCCATAGCCAGACCCTGATACGTCCGTTCAGCCTCCTTCATGATTGATGACAAAACAGATACGATATTAAGATAATGCAGAATTGAAATTTCACAAGCAGATTTGAACTCGAAGAAAGAGCGTTGAACAGTCCGTTGAGAAGGTCGCTCTGCCGGAGACGCCGGGCAATGCGGTTTTTTTTGACCGCAGGGACCGGCGGTAGCCCGGATGGGCTTTTTCAACGGGCTGTTACGGGCTAAATGCCTTGACAATTGCGGTTGCGCATTTAGATTGCCAATCCGGCGAGGCGCCGCCAGGCAAAAACAAGGCTTTTCCTGAGAATGAAGGGATTCTGTGGCTGAACCAGATCGTTTCGATGCCTTGCGTACAGCTGATATAGAACGTGTGAACGATGGCATTGTCCGCGGCCGTTTCCGCTCGGCGCTTTTCGATTTCGACGGAACGCTTTCGCTGATTCGTCAGGGCTGGCGGGAAATCATGGTACCCATGATGGTAGAAACGCTTGGCGGATGCCGCACAGGCGAGAGCGAGACCCAACTGTTTCGGATAGTGGCTGATTTTGTCGACCGGCTTACTGGCAAACAGACCATCTACCAGATGATCCAGCTCGCGGAGGAAGTGCGAAAACGCGGTGGCAAGCCTCCTGATCCGGTGGCCTACAAACACCGTTATCACGAACGGCTCAACCGTCATATACGGGACCGCATTCAAGGTCTGCGTTCCGGCGCCCTTGACGCGGAAGACCTGATGGTGCCAGGGTCTACGGATCTCTTGCGCAACCTGGAACGCAGGGGGCTTACCCTGTACCTGGCAAGCGGCACCGACGAGGTGTACGTGAAGGAGGAGGCCGACCTTCTCGGGCTGACACCCTTCTTTGAAGACCGCGTGTACGGCGCACTGGACAGGTACCAGGACTTTTCCAAGGAAAGGGTAATCCGGGATCTGATTGCCTCGCAGGGGATCGAGGGCGAGGAGATGCTGGGCTTCGGCGATGGATACGTGGAGATCGAAAACGTCAAGTCGGCGGGCGGGACGGCCGTGGGCGTCGCGTCTGATGAAGCCCGCCGCCAGGGCGTGAATGCGTGGAAACGCGAACGACTGATTCAAGCGGGGGCGGATTTGATTGTACCGGACTTCCGGTGCCAGGAGATGCTCGTGGACTTTCTCCTCGACCCGTAGTGTTCAGAAGCTCCCTTAAGATTCCCTGCGGTCTTCGCAAGGATGCAAGAGCGCGCGGGAACGCACCGGTAATTTTAAAACAGTTTCCAGCGGCCTCCGCTTAACCGGGACACCCCGGCTTTTTTATGACCCACTCCGACCTGAATGAACTGCTGAGTACGTTTTCGGATCTGGCTATCCTGGTTATCGGGGACTTTTTCCTGGATCGCTATCTCGCAGTCGATCCTGGCCTCGCTGAACTCTCCCTGGAGACCGGACTGGAAGCCCGCCAGGTGGTACAGGTCCGAAACCGGCCGGGCGCCGCGGGAACCGTGACCAGTAACCTGAATGCCCTTGAGGTGGGCCAGATCCGGGCGCTCGGGGTGATTGGCGATGACGGTCAGGGGTACGATCTGAAGGCGGGGCTGCATGCGACCGGCGTGGAGACACGTCATCTGATCGAGGTCCCGGACCGCGTTACGCCAACGTATACCAAACCGGTTCTCACGACAACCGGGAAGGAGATGGAGCGATTGGATATTAAAAATCGCTCGGCCCTTCCACGACACGTGGAAGACCGCGTTCTCGCCACCCTGGAGAAACTGTTGGGCGAGGTCCACGGTGTGATTGTGCTCGACCAGGTTCCGGAGCGCAATTGCGGCGTCGTTACGGATCGCGTTCGCGATGGAATCGCGCGCCTCGCGACTGAATATCCGGATGTGGTGTTCCTGGCGGACTCCCGTTCGCACATCGACCGGTTCAGAAACGTGATCGTCAAGATCAACCGCGAAGAGGCGCTCAAGGGCGCGCCGCGGGACTCCGCCGGTGACGGGCAGGAGCTCCTGAGTACGGCGATACGGTCTTTCCTGAATCGCACCGGACGGCCCGTGTTCGTCACGCTCGGTCCCGATGGTATCCTCTGCGCCGACGGCGCGACGACCCACCACGTTCCCGGTATCCCGGTGCCCGATCCCATCGATATCGTAGGGGCGGGGGACAGCGTTTCCGCGGGGATCGTCCCGGCGCTTTGCGCTGGCGCTTCGTGCGTGGATGCGGCCCGTGTCGGCGTGCTGGTTTCTTCCATCACCATCCAGCAGATCGGGACAACCGGCGCCGCGTCACCTGAACAGGTGTTGCAGCGGTTTGAGGAATCCAGTCAGGATTCCTGAACACGGACCTATCCCCCCGGACAGCCATCCATCAATCGCATTTCCTATCTCTCAAAACCCGGCTGAGTCCGTAAAAGCGGCAACCCTTGTGGTTGCCCTGGCTTCGGCGCCCTGCGCGTCAGATGTCAAATTTGGCGCTGAGACGCCCGGGGAGCGTGGGCCACCACACGTCGCCGGCCGCGAGGCCCAGGAGGTGGGTGTTACCGGGCACGTCGTTTGCGCCCAGACCTTTTTCGACAACTGTGGTGTGGGGATCACGCTCCAGAAATTCAGCCAAGCGTTTTTCGAGACATTCGGGTGTACGGATGATGCAGGCGCCGGTCAGATCGGCAGCTGGCACGTCGAGCAGGTGGTCGATGTTCCAGTGCAGGTTCTTCTGGCCGGCGGGCTTGAGGTTTCCGTTTCCCAGACCAGAGATTTTGAATCGACGGAGCATTTCGCCGCGGATTTTGTGCGGTTCCTTCCCGCAGCTGCGCGCGGCGTGGCGGACCAGGCGGTTCGCCAGCGACGCGGCGCCTTTCTCCGACATCGCGGACCCGATGTAGACGTACTCTCCCGCCGGAAGCTGGATGATCTTTCCGCGCTTGAATCCGCCGAATTGAAGCTCCGTATGCTCCGTCAGGCGAATCCGCAGTATATACGACCCGCTCTGCGAGTCGTTGCCCATGAAGACGATGGGGAATTCTTCGGGACTCACGTCAAGTGCCATCCGGCGCGATGCCGCGCGCCTGCATCCAGTCCATGACGATCTTGTGTCCGCCCGTCTTCGCCTGCTGATATGCGGATTCACCGGCCGGGTTGACCCAATCCGGATCGGCGCCGCGCTCGAAGAGGATCTTTGCGATGGTCGCGTGGCCGTTGCGACACGCCAGGCCGAACGCGCTGTCCAGCGCCGTCTTCGGCGGTCTCGGCGGGTCCCAGCAGGGCAGGGCGCCGGCGTCTTCCGTAACGTTTCCATCCTCATCGAAGTACTGATCCACGAGATCTCTCCGTCCGGCGCCGGCGGCCGTCATGAGATTCGAAGCCGCGCCCCGGTCGATCAACAGCCGTGCGACGTTCAGACACCGAAAGATGACCGCATTCCAGACCGGCGTCCCGTTCGCAATCACGCCGCAGTCGATGTCGATATCCGCACCCGCGTCCAGAAGCAGTTCCGCCAGGTCGACGTCGTCGTTGCTCGCCGCCCAGTGCAACGGCGTCTCTTTCACCGCTTCATTCTGCCCATGCTGGAAACGCGCGTTCACGTCCGCCCCCGCCTCGATGAGCAGCCTGGCCATTTCCACGCCCTTCGGCTTGTGCCCGGGATAATCCGCGATCGTATGCAGGAGCGTGCGATCGTTGTCTTCAGACCTGAGGTTGGGCAGCTCCGGATGCGACTCGATGAGCGCCTCCAGCCTTTCCATATCGCTCTGTTCGATGGCTTCGCGCGCCTGTTCGATCGGCGTCATTCTCTCTCCTCCAGGTTGTGGTTCAGGGGATCCCCAGTCGTTTCCGGTAGACTTCGTCGCTCAGCGCTTTCTGACTCCAGTAGGGTTCGCGGACGGTCGTTATCAGTTCGGCGCGGGCGCCCGTCCCGTCCTCCCATTTCAGTATGCGGCGAGGGTACGCCGCTTCCACCCAGACCGTCGTTTTCCACCGGTCTGTCTCCCAGCGCCATGGTATGGCGTTGTGGCTCTCGTTCGAAACGGTGATCGTCTCGGATTTTCCCTTGCTCAACCGTGCGTCCACCAGGGTGTGGGGGCGGTGCCGCGTCCGGAACGACCAGAGGCTGCGCAGGAGCCGGACCGGCCGCGATTCGCCCGCCTGCATCATCGGACCCTTGAGTTCACGGATTCGTATGAGCAGATGGTCTTCACTCTGAAAGCCTTTGGGCATGTCCAGGCGGTATGTGCGCAGGCCTTCTCGTTCGAAATAACTGTTCAGAGCGCCGCGCAGTTTGCCGTCATCCACGCGAATCTCGTCGAAAATATGCCCGCACCACTCCTGCGAACTCAGATTCACTTTCATTAACTCAAACGGGTTTGAACCGTTCAGACCTTCAACGGCGCTGAAGACCGACGTCATCACCGAATAGTCGTAGATGCCGGTGGTGAACTTCAGCACATTGTTCAGCTTGAGTACGTAGACTCTCTCCGCCGGCGGCGTTGGCGACTCGACCTTGATATAGGTCTTCCGGTTCAGGTCTTCGGTGACGAAAATGAGGACGCCGTAGCCCTCGCGGGACTCTCCGTAACGAGGCTGCACCACGCGATAGCTGGAGATCTCCGCCTTGCCGTCCGCCCAATGCGCATAGAAATCCGGCGTCTCCGCGACGACCACCGGGACGAATCCGACCGTAGCCAACACTGTCAGGGCGATGGCGCATAATCGGGGCATGTTTCCTTCCTTAGAAGCTGTTTTAAAATTACCGGTGAGTTCCCGAGCGCGAGCGAAAAAGTGGCGGTCAAGGCGGGAAAATCCGCCCATATTCGTCTATACGGGCGGGTTTGACCAACGCCGACCGGCGCTTTTGCAGCCGCGCGAAGACCGCTGGGAATTTTAAGACAGCTTCTTACAATTGGATAATCGATTGGAATGGAAAGGGCCGCCTCACATTCGGGGCGGCCCCTCTATCCCGCTGCGACGTCAAGCCCGGTTCATTTCAGGAACATCATTCGTCTGGAGGCCGAGAAATCGACCGTCCAAGACCATGCGAATCGCTCCAAAGTCGCGCGTCAAATCAGATCGCGTGTGAAATCTATCGCACAAATCCCGTCCTGTCAACTCCGTTGGGCGTCGGCAAGCCGAAACCGACCGCCCGTATTGAATCTTTTCAGGGGGGCGAAATCGTCGCCGCATCCGCCCAATTCTTTACACGATCGTCGATTTGTTTTCGCACGTCCGCGGCAACCTCACGTACTTCCGCGGGCGCGCGAACCGTCTCGCCCTGCCGCTCGCGAAGGGCGACGATTAGTGGCGCCAGCGTACCTGATTTCGAGGAATCGGTCGAGAGAACAGCGATGAGCTCGTTCTCAGACGCGCCCGCTGCCAGGAGGTTCGGTACAAGCCGTAGCATCCAGTTAAATCCAACCTGGTTGCCTGGAGGAAAACCGGCATACACGGAGCAAAATGCATCCATGGCTGCTACGCTCTCTTTCCTTACCATCAGCGCCAATGCGAGTATACATTTCGCCTGCCATTCAAACCGGCCACGTTTGGTTTCGGGCAGTTTCCGGACTCTTTTTTCAATCTGCTTGCATGAACCTAGCGCTTCATCCGCGCGACCCGATTCGGCCAGGAACACACCCTTGTCGATCAAGGCTCCGATGACGAACCTTTGCAAGTCGGATGCATCTCTGTCGCAGTATCGCTGGACCAATTCATCCCATGCCGCAACTGCGCCTTTTGAGTCGCCCAGTTCCCTCCTTACTCTTCCAATGTCAATCAGTGCCCCTGCGGTAGACATCTGAAGCCCCGACACATCGCTGTCGCCGTATCGCTCGACAACCCGCTCGTAGCTTGCAACCGCGCCGTCCAGATCGCCCAGCTTCGATTCGGTTCGACCCTTGTCGATCAGCGCAGCCGCAACCCACCCTTGAATGTCTGGCGCATCGATCTCGCCAAATCGGCTGACCACTTCCTCGCACAACGCTAAAGCACCTCCAGGGTCGCCCTGTTCGTTGATCGCTTCTGCTTTGTGGACCATCGACGCCGCGACCCAATACTGAAGACCTGACACGCGACTGGCACGATAACGCTCGATTAATTCATCCCAGGAAGCAACGGCCCCTTCCAAATCGCCTCGTTCCTTTTTCGCTCGCCCCTTGTGATCCAATGCTACGGCTACCCACCATTGTAGATCCGACGTTGTACTGTCGCCATAACGCTCAACCACCTCCTCGTAAGCTGCGATGGCGCCGTGAAGGTTTCCCGTTTCTGTCGTCGATCTTCCTTTTTCCAACAACACTGAGGCGACCCGCCACTGAACATCTGGCGCGTCGCTGTTGTTGCAAAGTCTGACCATCTCGTCGCACGTGAAGAGCATACCACGGAATTCGCCGAGTTGCTGATGAGCATAAGCCTTCATCTGAAATATAGGGGCAATGAACGCTGCCGAATGTTGCGACGATTCTGCCTCCTTGGAAGTGAACACCTCGTCGGCGATTTCGATGACTCTCCGCCATGCCTGTTCATTGAATGCCAGGTTGATATTTTCCTGAAGCCGCTTTTCCGCTATCCCCCGATAATACCTGTCAACTTTGTCTGCTGCGTCTTTCACCAAATCACTCTTAACGTTGGAACCAACCTCATCGGCAGGTGCCATTTTTTCGAGTGCTCGATTAATTCCAACGCGCAGCACCGGGGACTCCCTCGCCTCCAGGTACAACTGCTCGCTGATTTCAGATATCTCACGAATGTCGTAAAATGCGATCATGAAGTGTATCAGATTCTCCACGATAGCCGCCTCATCGCGCTCACGCCGCAGCTTGTAATAGATGCTGTAGAGGGGTTCTGCTGGGGCGTAGAGCCTTTTCCTTCCCCTGCCTTCCACGACGACGGCGCCCCGCTCGACCAGTCGTCCCAGCATTGTAGACACGACACGCACATCTGCACGGGCACGTGCGGCGATCTCGCCGGCACTGGATGGCTGCCAGAGGTCGATCACCGAGACGTAAATCCGCCTCTCGGTTTTCGCCAGAACCTCCAAATGTCCGCGAAAATACTCAGTGTGCTCGTCGATCAGCGTAACGAGTTCTTCCATCAACTTCCGTAGCGATCTGTGCCTCGCGAATTCGGCGATAATGACCAGCAGGCGCGGGTTTCCGCCGGTCAGAATCTGAAGCGGCCTGATCTTCCGAAAGCTCACGTGATCTCCGCTGACGACCTGCCACAGAAGGCGACATTCATCTGTGTCCAGCGGTTGCAAGTTGATGTTTCGAAACAACTCGAAAAACGGTTGCCTTGCGTCGTCCAAACCCTCGAATCGACTCGTTGCTGAGGCAAGCAGTATGATCTCAGGTTCCGATTGCAGCGCCCCCCTGAGCTTCCAGCCGAAATCTTCGTCCACGTTTTCGCAAAGCGATTGCAGGTTCTCGACCATAAGCACGAGTTTCCTGTCCAGCCGGTCCGTCGCTGCCAGTACCGAGGCGCGGGCTTGCGCCTCCAGTGACTGTTCACGCCATCTGGATGACAAATCCAAATACGTTTCTCGCAATTCCCGCGAAAGTTCTGAATCAAACTCATCAGTCTCTCTGGCCAAGTGAAACAGCGCCTCGAGCCAGAAGTCGGCCATATCGAAAATCTCCTGGCTCTCTTCCATGAAACGGACAGGCAGGAGTCGCCCGGCGAGTCGTTCATCTGACCTTATTTCTGCCGCGGTGCGAACCAGAAGCATTGTTTTGCCACGACCACGCGGCCCCACAACCATGATATGTTGGCACGACGGCGAGTCCACGTTTTCACGAAGGACCTCGAGTACGACGTCGAGTTCGCGTTTGCGGACGACGAACTGCTCGATCACCTCTTCGTCGGATTGATGCGTGCCCGGATTGAACTTCCTTATCCGAGGACTGCGTGTCGGACTTGATGTCTTGGATTCTTTCATTTCATTCGTTTCCACTACTCGTCGGTGGCATGGCGGCGCAAGATAGGGATATGGTGACCTCTGAAGCGGGATGCCCACCAGTCCTTGAGCAAACGCGACTCAAAACGATGACCTTCATTAACGAGCTTGAGGTACCCGTCGTGTTCCAGGACTTCGAGGATATCCGCGATGCGGGAAGGTGCGTCATCAACCAGCCTGGAATACATCCGGCCGAGACTGTGTCTCGCATTTGACGTAAATACTTCTTGAACCGCTGCTTCGGCGAGGATTTCCATTGCGATAGGGTAACTTTCATCCTCAAGACCCTCCTTCAGGCGCGTTTCGTAGTGCACGAGGTCGCTTTGGCCGGAGGGTCCAAGGAGTTCGTTACGATAGACATGGTCCACGTCATTCAATTTTACATGGTCACGCCCGTGCATTGTGGCAAAGTCCCTTAAGCGTGCGAAGAATGATTGAACATGGTGGGGAATGCCGATTCCGAGCGCGTTGTACACCGCTTCGACCACCCCGGCCTCAACGGTAAAGGCGTAACTTTCCGCAAGGCGATTGAAGCACTTGACGCTTGTTTCAAGGTCCCAGGGTCCGAGACGGTACGGATAGAAGTGGTTGATACGGTCCGGTATGCCAATGCGGCGAACGAGGGGTTCGAGACCGATACTACCGGACACAATGAGGACCGGAGCGCCATTTCCAAGTATCTGCAGGACACCACGCAACCAACTCAGGAATTGGTCTACGCGGTGTGCACTATCGTCCTGCTGGATCATGCGCTTCAGAAAAATCGGCAACTCATCGATAACCAAAAGGACTGGTCTATCCTGATCTGCACACACGTTAAACATCTGCTCACCGTGATGTCGCCAATTCCCCTCATTCAGCCCGGCACGGATCTTCACGCCAAATTCGACCGCGGTGATCTCCTCGAAATTTTCACTTATAAAGCGCTTCATCGCATCGGCGAAACGGGACGCAATGGAGCGAACGGTATGTGCAGCCCTTGCAATCTCTGTGATCGCGTCCTCTGCGGAAGTTGCTCCCTCGACATCGGCGAACAGAAAGATCCAACCGTCAGCTTCGAGTCTGCGCCCGAGTTCCCTGACAATACTGGTCTTTCCCATGCGCCGCTGTCCGGTCAACAGCACGTGATTCCGTTCTTGGACCAGTGTTTCGAGTATTCGCAATTCATGTACGCGATCGAAAAAGTCATCGCCGCTAACCCAACGGCCGGTGGATGCCTTCATCGCTTGCTCCTTATTCGACGAATTCGAAGTAAATATATTATACAACAAATCTGTTGTCAACAGTTTTGTTGTATAAACCGCGCCGATGAAATCGGAAATCGTCAGGCGACCCAAATCCTCGTTAACCCACCGGGTATTCCGTAGTTTCTCCGTTTCGTTTTCCTCATAGCAAGAAGAAGGGCCGTGTGAGTTACACGGCCCTTCTTCTCAAAGTCGGTTGCGTCCGTCCGATTTATCTTCCGGCTGTTCCGCGATCAAGTGACGAAACTGCGAGAGGACTCGCCTTTCGCATCGGCGCCCTCCGGTCCGCGAATCCGCCCCGTGCCACCTCCTTCGTCAGTTTATACGGAGGGTTCCACCCAATTCAGGACATACTCCGACTGGTCGCAGGTCTCCGGCGATCCGGGTATCAGACTGGCCTTTTCCACGCCCCGCCACCACTCGGCAATCTGTTCCAGGGCCGATGTTCCGCTCTCGCCGTGGCGGACCAGCCAGCAGCCGACCACGGTACCTGTCCGGCCAACGCCGCCCCAGCAGTGAACGTAGACCGTCCTGCCGTCGTCCAGAGCGGCGTCTATGGCGTCAAGTATCCGGCCCATCCACTTGGGGCTTCGGGGAACACCTTCATCGGCAATCGGGAACCTTTCATAACCCGCACACACGCCCAGCAGGCGCGCTTCCCGTTCCGCAATTTCGCGATACGGCCGCAATTCGCCGGCGCCCGTAAGGTCGATGAAATGGCTGATTCCGGCGCCAAGCAGCACCTTCAGCTTCGTTGCGGCCTGGAATGGGTCGAGGTCGCCGGGGTACTCTCCAGCTGCGAAGCGGCCAGGACGGACCCAGTAGCTGTTGGGCAAAGGGGGATTCACGTCGATGCCTTCAATGCGCGTCCAGCCAGTTCGACCCGGTGCCCATCTCCACCACGATGGGTACCTGCATCGGAATAGCGGACTTCATCCCGTGTTCCACGATGCCCGGCAGGATTTCCGCTTCGTCCTTGTGCATATCGAATACCAGTTCGTCGTGTACCTGCAGGAGCATTCGCGACTTGAGACCGCGTTCCAAGATTTCGCGATGGATGTAACTCATCGCCAGCTTGATCATATCCGCGGCCGTGCCCTGGATGCGTGAGTTGATGGCGTTTCGCTCTTCGCCCTTTCGCGTGGTGGCGTTGCGTGAATTGATGTCCCGCAGATAGCGGCGTCGGCCGGTCACCGTTTCCACGTAACCGTTTTCCCGGGCGAATTCGATGGTTTCGTCCATGTAGGTCCGGATGCCGGGAAACTGGTCGAAGTAGTGGTCGATGAGTTCCGCGGCCTGCGATCTTGTAATGTCCAGGCGGTCCGCCAGACCGAAGGCCGAGATACCGTAGATGATGCCGAAATTGACGGTTTTCGCATGCCGCCGCATCTCGTCGGTTGCGCCTTCGATGCCGTAGATTCTTTCAGCGGTGGCCGTGTGGATATCGCCCCCCTGCCGGAAGACTTCCGAGAGGGCTTCGTCTCTGCTGATTTCCGCCGCAACGCGGAGTTCGATCTGAGAATAGTCGGCCGCGAGCAGCACGTGGTTTTCGTCGCGCGGCACGAAGGCCTTACGCACTTCTCTGCCCATTTCCGTGCGAATGGGGATGTTCTGCATGTTGGGGCCGTGGGACTGCAGCCGTCCCGTGGCGGCAACCGCCGCTTCATAGTTGGTATGTATTCGGCCGGTGGGATTGAAGATCGACCCTGGCAGCTGGTCGACGTACGTCGATTTCAATTTGGTACACATCCGGTAGAACATCACCTGTTCCACAATTTCATGCTTATACGCCAACCGCCTCAGGACCTGCTCCGTGGTTTGGTACTGTTTGGTCCTGGCCGTGCGGCGGGCATTCGGATCCAGCTTCAATTTGTCGAAGAGAATGTCGCCCAGTTGCCTGGGAGAGTTCAGATCGAAGTTCTCTCCGGCGAGTTGGAAGATACTTTCCCTGGCGCGCTCGATCTCGACGGCGAGCCCCTTCGACAAATCCCGTAGCACTTCGGCTTCACACCGGATGCCTTCGTATTCCATTTCGACCAGGGCCGGGATGAGCGGACATTCCACGTCCCGGAACACCCGCACCTGACCCATTTCTTCCAGCCGGGACCTCAGGATGTCGCTCAGTTGAAGGGTAATGTCCGCATCTTCCGCCGCGTAGGTCGTTACCCGGTCGAGCGGGACGTCGGTGAGACTCAACTGGTCCTCGCCCTTCTCGCCGATGAGGTCCGAAATTGGAATGGGTCGGTATCCGAGAAGCGCCTCCGAGAGATAGTCCATGGTGCGGCGAAGGTCCGGTGTCGCCAGATACGCGGCGAGCATGGTGTCGAACAGCGGGCCGTTGACTCGAAAACCCTTCCAGCGCAATACGCTCAGATCGAATTTCAGGTGGTGGCCGATTTTTTCGATACGGTGATTCTCGAGAACCGGCCTGAACGTTTCGAGTATCGAGAGCGCTTCCTCCGGTTCCTCCGGCAGGGGCACGTAATATCCGGAGTGCGCCTTGTACGAGAAGGCAAGGCCGATCAATCCACATTTCTTCGGATTAAGACCCGTGGTTTCGATATCGAAACAGAATGCTTTCTGCACGTTCAAGGCTGCGATGAGTTCCCGGCGGGATTCCTCGGTGTCCACCAGTTTATAATCATGTTCCACGTCGTCGATGGTGCGGACGTCCCCGCCAACCTCGTCGGTCGCGGCCGTGGGACCCGCCTTGAACGAGTCGCCAAACAGTCGCTGGCCGAGGGTATTGAACTCCAGCTCCACGAACAGCGCCTGTAATTTACCCTCGTCCCATTCCACACGTTCCAGGTCCTCCGGCTTCACTTCCAGCACCACGTCGCGTTCGATGGTGACCAGCTTCTTGGAAAGCAACGCCTGTTCGCAGTTTTCTTCAATGCGTTCCTTCTGCTTTCCCTTGAGTTCATCCACGTGGTCGAGCAGGTTTTCGATGCTGTCATACTTTCCGATCAGCTTCTGCGCCGTCTTTTCACCGACTCCGGGGACACCGGGCACGTTGTCAGAACTGTCGCCCATCAGGCCCAGGATGTCGATCACCTGGTCCACGCGTTCGATCTGCCACTTTTCCAGGATTTCCGGAACGCCCTGAACCTCAACGTCGCCGGTGCGGCCGGGTTTGCAGACAAACGTACGGTCGGAAACCAGCTGTCCGTAGTCCTTGTCGGGCGTAACCATAAAGGTGGTAAAGCCGGCCTCTTCCGCCTGTTTCGCCAGGGTCCCGATCACATCGTCGGCTTCCCATCCCGGGACCCTGACAACGGGCAGATTGAACGCTTCGCACAATCGGAAGACGTAAGGGAGCGCCACGCTGAGATCCTCCGGCATGGCCTCGCGCTGGGCCTTGTATTCCGGAAACATCCTGTGCCGGTGGGTTGGTTCGGGCGTATCGAAGACAACGCCGATGTGCGATGGGTCCGCGTTGGTCAATATGTCCATCAGGGTGTTGGTAAGCACGAATACGGTCGAAGTGTTCAAGCCGGTAGAGGACATGCGCGGGTTGCGGATCATGGAAAAATGGGCACGGTAGACCAGCGCCATTCCGTCCAGCAGGTACAGCTTTTTGTCTGTTTCGCTCATTGTTCTCTCCCAACCCCCGGTTCACTGCAAACAAGGCGCCTGGGGGTTCTCATTATTCTTGCGACAGAGGCTAGCGCGTCCTACCTTGTCTCGATGTCTGCCAACCTGTTTGTGCGGTAACTGATCCTTCCGCGGAGGAGTTGAATGGAGAAGTTCGAACGACGGGATTTCCTGAAAAGAGCCTCGGTCGGAGTTGCCGGCGGCGTTGCGGCTCTTGCCGGCTGCAGCCCTGCCGCAAACGATAAACCGGACGCGCCGGCGGTACATACCGGGAAGAAATTCGAATGGAAAATGGTAACCACCTGGCCGCCGCATTTCCCGATTCTTGGCGAGGGTGCGGACCTGCTGGCCGGATGGATCGATGAGATGTCCGGCGGACAGTTGAAAATTACGGTTTACGGCGGCGGTGAGCTGATTCCACCGCTCGAAGGTTTTGACGCCGTCAGCCAGGGGACCGTTGAGATGTGCCACGGCGCCGCGTATTACTGGGCCGGAAAAGCGCCGGCCACGCAGTTCTTCGCGGCGGTTCCATTCGGCATGAACGGACAGCAGCTCAACGCCTGGATCTACAGCGGCGGCGGATTGGACCTCTGGCAGGAACTGTATGCTCCGTTCAATCTGGTCGCGATGCCGGTGGGCAACACCGGCGTTCAGATGGGCGGCTGGTACAACCGTGAAATGAACAGTATCGCCGATTTTCACGGCCTGAAGATGCGGATCCCGGGACTCGGCGGCAAGGTAATCGCCAAAGCAGGCGGATCCGCCGTGCTTTCTGCCGGAGGCGAAATCTACACCAACCTGGAACGCGGTGTCATCGATGCAACCGAGTGGATCGGACCCTATCATGACTATTTGATGGGGTTCTTCAGGGCCGCGAAATACTATTACTATCCCGGTTGGCACGAGCCGGGCACCGCGCTGGAGTTGATCGTCAACAAGACCGCCTTCGAACAACTTCCATCGGACCTGCAGCGGGTTGTGGAGACGGCCGCCGCCCGTTCAAATGCATGGATGCTCTCGGAATTCGAGGCCAGGAACGGCGTCTACCTGGAAAAGCTCACCACAGAACACAACGTCGTATTGCGCAGGTTTTCGGACGAGGTCCTCAAGACGCTGCGCGGATTCTCGGTGGAGGTCGAGAACGAGGTGGCCGAAGCCGATCCGATGAGCAATAAAGTCTATGCTTCTTTCGATGCGTTCCGGAAGAAAATCGATCCGTGGGCGGCGCTGTCGGAGAAGCTGTACTATTCCGCTATCGGCGGATAGCAGCGGTCGCTGATGAAAGATAAGATGGCGTGCGTATAGGGACGCGTGCAAAACGCGTCCCTTTCCTTTTTCGGCATCGTCAGGACGCCAGGTACCGCGGCAGCCACGTGGCCACTTCAGGAAAGACGATAACCAGGGTCAGGCCGATCAGCTGAACGACGATAAAGGGTATGATGCCGCGATAGATGTGGCCGGTCTGCACTTCGGGCGGCGCGACCCCTTTCAGATAGAACAGGGAGAATCCGAACGGCGGGGTCAGGAATGACGTCTGGAGGTTCATCGCAATGAGGACGCCCACCCAGAGAAGGTCCACACCCAGGTGTGCGAAAATCGGTGCGACAACGGGGACGATAATAAACGTAATCTCGATGAAGTCTATGAAGAACCCGGCGACGAATATGACCACCATGACAAGCGCAAGGAAGACGTGCGGCCCCGGGTCGGCTTCCACGATCAGTCGCGTGAGGTACGCGTCGCCCTGCAAACCCCTGAAGACGAGGCCGAAGGCAGTCGCGCCCACCAGTATGATAAAAACCATGCAGGTGAGATGGGTGGTCTCCGCCATCACCGACCTGAGCGTCTCCAGCGACAGTTTGCGCTTGCACAGCGTGAGCAGGGTTGCGCCGAAGGCGCCCACGGCCGCGGCCTCCGTCGGAGAAGCAATACCCGCAAAGATCGAGCCGAGAACAGCGGTTATCAGCAGGCCGGGCAGAAGAAAGGCGTGGATGGTCTGTTTGATCCTGACGGCGCCCACAAACCTGTCCAGGTCCGACCTGGGCATGGCGGGAGCGGATTCCGGCCTTGTCAGGGCGACAATCACGATCCAGGTCAAATACAGAACAACCAGACAGAGGCCCGGAATCACCGCGGCAATGAACATGTCCCCTATGGAGATATTCAAAATGCTTCCCAGCAACACCAGGACGATGCTGGGCGGGATAATCTGACCCAGCGTGCCGGACGCGGATATGATGCCGGTGGCGAGTTCGGTGCGATAGCCTCGCCTGAGCATGGTGGGCAGGCTCAGGAGACCCATAGTGACAACGGTTGCCCCGACAATGCCGGTGGAAGCGCCAAGAAGAGCGCCTACGACGATTACGGAAACGGCAAGGCCGCCGCGCAGCTTGCCGAAGAGCAGCGCCATCGTTTCCAGCAGTTCCTCGGCAAGTCCGGATTTTTCGAGCATGACGCCCATGTACACGAACAGTGGGACGGCGATGAGTACGTAGTTGGTCATTACGCCCCAGATGCGCAGGGGCAGCAGATTGAAGAAATCGATGCCGAATGTGAGATACCCCAGAATGAACGAAACGCCGCCCAGCGTGAATGCGACGGGAAATCCGAACAGGAGCAGCACAAACAGGACCCCGAACAGAATGAGAGGCATGGCTTCGATCATGTGGCGGTCCCCTGTTGTTCCGCTTCAGGGTCACTCGCCTCGCTCCCGGTGATTCTGAGAAGCGAACCGAAGGCCAGCGCCAGGCCCTGTAAGGCCAGCAGAAGAAAGCCGACCGGAATGGCGGCTTTCAGGATGAACCGCGCGGGAAGTCCGCCCGGATCGGGCGAACCTTCCCCGATAATGAAGGCGTTCATTACGAACGGGTGAGAACACCAGATGACCACCAGACAGAATGGCAGGAGAAAGACCAGACTTCCAACGAAGTCCACCCACGCCCTGGTTTTCGCGGGGAAGCGGTTGTAGAAGACGTCCACCCGCACATGCTTTCCATGCTTCAGCGTATATGCCGCCCCTATTAGAAAAATGACGGCAAACAGATGCCATTGCAGTTCCTGAATCGCCACCAGGCTGCTCTTCAGCAGGTAACGCGTGAATACGTCATAACAGACGACGGCCACGAGGACCGTCGTGAGCCACGATACGGCAACGCCGATCCGTTCGTTCAGCCGATTCGCAAGGCCGACGCAGGCACCAGGGAAATGCAAGGAAAGGACTCTCCAAAGGCGGTTCATAGCAAAAGGCTTCATGGTCGGCGGAAAGCGAATTGCGCGGCGTAAATTAAGAACGGCCCCCGTCGTTTGCAAAGAAAAAAGCATTGCCATCAAGACGTCATTTCGCTTCTTTTACACGTGGTAAAGTAGGGAAGAAGCTATCAGCTATGCGTCGTAAGCCGGCATCAAACAAGCGATCGGCCGTCAGTCATCAGCTGTCAGCTAAACCCGGTCTACGATTCCGCCCGGCGATATCAATCCACGGTTGCCACGGCCAATATCCGGCCACCGGCGTTACCTCTACCGTAACTTCCCTCTCACCGACCATTAGGGAGTACTCGGACATGCATAAGTCGGGTTTGATCGTCCTGCTGGCCGCGACAGTCATGGTGGCGGCGCCTGTCTACGCACAGGACAAAGTCAGTGTGAGTACGGCCTGGCCGGTGGACGGGGCGCGGCCGGGCGACCTCCTGGCGCTGGCCATCGTGGTGGATATCGACGATGAATTCCACATCAACCCGGATCCGGCCCAGGTGGTGGTGGTTGGCGATTTCGAGCCCTATCCCACGGACGTCCGCATTCTCGAGGCGGCGGGCGGACTCACCCTTGAAGCCGTTCGCTTCCCGAAGCCTCATCCGATAAAGGCCGACTATGCAGATGGCGAACTTATGGTGTACGAGGGGCGAACCGTCTTTTACCTGCCCATCAAGGTGGGGGAAGAGGTACAGCCGGGACCTCAGCGGGTTAAACTCGAGGTGGAGTACCAGGCCTGCGATGCGTACACGTGTTTCATACCCAAAACGGTCGAACTGGAGGCGTCGCTGCCGATTGTGGACGCCGGCCGGGCCGTAAACCGGGTGAACGCGAAACTGTTCGAAGGGTACAGCGCGACCGACGCAGGCACCGGGGCTGGCGGCGTGCGTTTCGATCTGTTCGGCTGGACGTTTTCTATCGATACGTCATCCGGCGGCGGGCTGATTCTGCTCCTGATCGTGGCGGCTTTCGGCGGCGGACTGCTTAACCTGACGCCTTGCGTGCTTCCCGTAATTCCCATCAAGATTATCGGGCTGGCGCAGGCATCGGAGAATCGGACCCGGCGGCTTGTGCTTGGTGGATCGATGTCTCTCGGCGTGGTCGCCTTCTGGCTGGCGCTGGGAATAATGATTGCCGGCATCAGTGGGTTTACGGCCACCAATCAGCTGTTCCAGTATCCGGTGTTTACGATCCTCGTCGGCATCATCATCGCCGCCATGGCCGTAGGCATGTGCGGGCTGTTTTACATCCGGTTGCCGCAGGCGGTGTACCGGTTCAACCCCGGCCAGGACAGCCTGGGGGGGTCGTTCGGGTTCGGCATTATGACGGCAGTGCTTTCCACGCCCTGCACGGCGCCCTTCATGGGTGCGGCCGCGGCGTGGGCGGCGACGCAAGTTCCGGCGACTACGCTGCTGACGTTCGCCTCGATCGGCGCCGGGATGGCCGCGCCATACATGGCGTTGTCGATCTTTCCCGCGCTGGTGGAACGGATGCCGCGTACGGGCCCGGCCAGCGAGTTGATCAAGCAGGTGATGGGGCTGCTGATGCTGGCGGCGGCGGCCTATTTCGTGGGCGTGGGCCTCAGCGCGCTTGCTGTCACGCCTCCTGACCCGCCGGGCAGGGAATACTGGTGGGCTGTGATGGCATTCGGCGCAGCCGCCGGTTTCTGGCTGGTCTACGGAACGTTTCGGATCACCGCCCGTACCAGACGACGTGCGGTCTTCGGTCTTCTCGGCACGGCGCTTTTCATCTTCTCCGCGGCAGGCGCCATCCGGTTTACGGATAGGGGACCGATCGATTGGATCTACTACACGCCCGCGCGGTTCCAGGCGGCGCTGGAGGAAGGCCAGGTTGTGGTCATGGACTTCACCGCCGAGTGGTGTTTGAACTGTAAAGTGCTGGAGCACAACGTACTGCAGAGTCAGGAAGTGGTGGAACTGCTGGCGGCGCGCGACGTGGCCGCTGTCAAGGTGGATATCACGGGTAACAACCCCGTCGGCAAGGCGAAGCTGAGAGATACCGGCCGGTTGACCATCCCGCTGCTGGTCATCTACGCGCCGGATGGACGGGAGGTTTTCAAGAGCGATTTTTACACGGTTGAACAGGTGCTGGCGGCCGTCAGACAGGCCCGGGGGATGCAAGAGAGCGGGCTGACCGCAACGCGACGCTTACCATCGGTCGAGGAGGTTAAATGGTAATGCAGAACAATCATCTTCTTTCGGATGCGCAGATCCAGCGCTTTATTCTGGACGGATTTATCACTGTCCAGGCGGATGCAATACCCGGGATGCACGGCAGGATCTACGACGAGATCGAAGCCGTTTTCGACAGCGAAGGCAACGTCGGCAACAATATTCTCCCGCGTGTGCCCCGGATTCAGCAGGTGTTCGATCAGCCGGTCGTGCGTGGCGCGTTGACGAGCCTTCTCGGCCCTGACTACATCATGAATCCACATCGGCACTGCCATCTGAATCCACCGGGCAGCAATGGGCAAAGCTGGCACAAGGATTGTTATGTCTTCGACCACAATATCCGTCACCCGCGTTTTCAGTGGGTGCTGGCCTTCTACTATCCGCAGGACACCACCATAGACATGGGCCCGTCAGGGGTGATTCCGCGCATGCAGAACTACAAGACCATTTCAGATCCCAATCCGGAAGCAACCCGGGAGCCGGGGTATGCCATCTGCGGCGATGCCGGGATCGTGACGCTGATGCATTTCGACTCGTGGCACCGGGCAAATCCGAATGTGAGCGACAACAAGAGATATATGCTGAAGTTTCAGTTTACACGACTTCGGGAACCGGAAGGACCCACGTGGAATCATCGGAATGAAACCTGGACGCCTCCGGAAGACGATGCCAACCCGGCGGTATCCAGTGACGTCTGGAGTTGGATGCGTGGAGAGGCCGACAACGGACGTTCGGACGAGATCGGAGACGTGAAGGAAGAGGGCCTGTTCGACGAGGACGAGTGCGTGCGTATCAATACGGCGTATGCGCTGGCCAACGACAGAACGTCGATTCCGCTGCTCGTGGATGCGATGCGCAGGGAAACACTGG
Organism: uncultured bacterium; assembly: GCA_964551635.1. GTDB lineage: Bacteria > Latescibacterota > UBA2968 > UBA2968 > JAAXHE01. The sequence goes on from CAZKDZ010000290.1 coordinate 21,544, forward strand.
CGGCCATCGAGGATACGACCGCAAAGACGGCGGACAATGCGCACGGTACCAATCCAACGCCGGGAGCGGCCGCGCGCGCGTTGTCAACGATGGGCGCGGCGGCCGTCCACCCGCTCCTGGAGGCGTTGGAAGACGATCAGTGGTGGGTTCGGGCCATGGCGGCGGACGTGCTGGCACGGATGGGCCCGGCGGCGCGCGCCGCGGTGAACAGCCTGGTCGATAAGGTTGGCGACGATCACTGGTGGGTCCGCCGCAATGCGCTGGAAGCGTTGCGTTCGATCGGGGTGGATTCCGGGGAGGTGCTGCCGGCGGTATTCAGGGTGGTAAAGGACCCCGACTACCGTGTTCGGCGGAATGCGGCGCTGGTGCTTTGCAACGTCGGAGAGGCGGGCGACCCGGCGGTGGATGACCTGATCGAGGTTCTCGGGGACGAGAATCGCTATAACCGGTTTTATGCGGGGCTGGCGCTCAGGCGCATTGGAACGCCCAGGGCCCGTAAGGCGCTGATCGACGAGTTGTTTACCGCACGGTGGTGTGCCGTCACAACGGCCGACGATTTGTATTGACCATTCTTCAGATAATACCGTGCAGGGGGCCGTTGGGCTCGCCCAGACGATCGACTTTCCGGGTGATTCGAGGGTCTTCCACCAGAGGCGGCGCGTGGTGGGGCTTCAGGCGGGCGTCGATGATCAAGGGCCCGTGACAGCCCCAGTGTTTGTTTTCGATGAAACTGCCGACACCGTAGATATCGTGCGAGGGATTGGACCGGGTAAACGTAACCCACAGGAAATTGTTCAGCGTGCGCGCCGTGAAGTCAGCATCGTCCACGAGCAGGATCAACGGAAAGCCCTGAACCTGCCCTGCGGACTCCAGGGCGGCGGTCAGCCGCTGCGCCGTTTCTCCGTCACCGGAAACGTTGAAGGGAGACACCTCCACCGCGAGGATGCCGGGAAGCGCAACCTTCGGATTCTTCAGATCGCCGGGCAGCGTCAGATCGCCTGGAACTTCGACAGGCAGATCCCGCTTTTTTGCGCCGGCCGCGGCGATCACAACCTTGGAGCCTTCATTCAGGTCGGTGCCGGAATAGTCCAGGGTATCGATGGTTGTGCGGGTCTGAAAGTGAAGGTCGCGGGTCCAGTCCACGCGTTCGAGGAGATGGCGGAGGAATTCGGCAATGTCGTGAATGTCCAGTTCCGGATTGTCTTCGCCCGCGACGATCAATAGGTATTTGGCGAGCGAGCACGCGCCAAAACCCAGCAGCGCGTTGGCGATGGTGAGAATCTCCTGCGGTTGCCGTTCGCGATAGGGCACGTAGCGCTCGCTCCCGATGGCCAGAAGCAGGGGGTGGACCCCGGCGGCGTCAACGGCGTTGATGGCCTTCAGGCCGGGAAGTTCGACCGGGACCATGGGGCCTGTCAGTTCGTGAATGAGTTCGCCGAACGCGGTGTCCTCCTGGGGAGGGCGGCCGACAACGGTGAAAGGCCAGACGGCGTCCTTGCGGTGATAGACGGTATCCACTCGCAGCACGGGAAACTCGTGCGCCAGGCTGTAATATCCCAGGTGATCGCCGAATGGGCCTTCGGGCAGGGTTTCGCCCGGGTAAACTTCCCCCGTGATACAGAAGTCGGCTTCGGCGGATATCGTGAAGCCGTTTTTTAGTATGTATCGGAAGCGACGGCCGGCCAGCCCGCCCGCGAAAGCGACTTCGGGCAGGCCTTCGGGAAGAGGCATGACCGCGGCGAACGTGTGTGCGGGGGGCCCGCCGACGAAAACGCTCACCCGAAGGGTCTCGCCACTTTCGATGGCATTTGTATGGTGGATGCCGATGTCCCGCCGGATCTGGTAATGCAGCCCAATCTCACGGTCGGGATCGTACCGATTGCCCGACATTTGAATGCGGTACATCCCCAGGTTGGATTTGAGGATGCCGGGGCCCAGAGGATCTTCGGTGTAGACCTGCGGGAGCAGGATGAAGGCGCCGCCGTCGTCCGGCCAGCACCTGATCTGCGGGAGCCGGGCGATCGAAGTCGTATGCTTCAGGACGGGGCCGGACAGGACCCGTCGGGGCGGGATGTTCAGGGCAATGCTGGCGATGCCCGCGGCTTTCCAGGGCGCTTTCAAAAACGCCGGAGGGTCGGCTTTGATTTCGATCAGTCGTCTGACCCATTTCAGCGTGGAGCGGAAGATGTAGCGGGATCGTTCGAGGGTGCCGAACAGATTCGAGACGGCCGGAAAACCGCTGCCTCTGACGTTCTCGTAAAAGAGGGCCGGCCCGCCGGCCTGGTAGACGCGGCGGTGGATTTCGGCCATTTCAAGGTCCGGATCGACTTCCTCCCGGATCCGGACGAGGTGGCCGTTTTTCTCCAGATCCTTTACGCAGTGCAGCATGCTCCTGTAACGCATGGGTTCTCCAAATGAAACAGGTTGGTGGATCAATCGTCGCAGGATCCCGCAAGTAAGCCGTAACCCGCCATAGCAAGCCTTACGAGGCGGGTTTGTTGAAGCGAACCCTTGGAATCGTGGTCATTGAGCATGCTTGCATTGAGCGTGTCGAAATGTCGAAATGCCCGCAAATCGAGAGCCCTTCGCCGGCCCTTCGACAACCCTTCGGCAGGCTTGCTTCGACAGGCTCAGCACGAGCAGGACAACGGCTCAGGGCAGGTCACAAGGATGTAATCTTAAGGCGTTGGACTGGGACGTTTACCATTGTACCGTCTGTTAACGCTGGATTTGACTGCCTTGACAAGACTCATACACGCCATTTTTAGGTAAACAATCCGGTTGGCGCTGTCAACACAAAGGTGAGGGATTGCCGGTGGACATCTCAAAGAGGAAAATCTGTTCCGCGGCCAAGTATGTTATCGAAACGAGCAATCAATATCGCGTCCCGACGCGAGACGGTATCACCCTGGGCGCGACGATAACCCGGCCGCTGGCCGAAGACGCGTTTCCGGCACTGGTGTGGTACGACCCGTACCGCGGGGGATCGGACGGATCCACGGCGCCGATTGCCCGCTATTTCGCCGAACGCGGGTATGCATTCGTCTTTTTGAACGCACGGGGGACGGGTAACTCGGAAGGCGTGAGCAGAGACGAGTATATGGTCGAGGAAACGCGCGACGGATACGACGCCATCGCATGGCTGGCGGACCAGCCGTGGTGCAGTGGCCGCGTGGGGATGCTGGGGACGTCCTACAGCGGTTTTACTACACTTCAGGTTGCGGCCATGGCGCCGCCCGCGCTGAAAGCGATCGCGCCGGCCTATTTTACGGACCGAAGGTATACGGATGACTGCCACTACAAGGGAGGATGTCTTCGCGGGTTTTACGACATGTTGGCTTACGGGCTGAATATGGTTGCCCGCAACGGACTGCCCCCGTATCGTGAGGCCGTCGGCGAGCGGTGGAGCGGACTCTGGCAGAAGCGGCTCGAGGAGAACGAGCCCTATCTGCTGAAGTGGATCTCCCATCAGCTGGAGGATGACTATTGGGCGGTGGGGTCCATCTCCGGGCGCTACGACAGGATTCAGGCGGCCGCCCTGTTGATTGGCGGCTGGCACGACGGGTATCCCACGCCGCCGTTGCGCGTGTACCGGGCGCTGCAATCGCCCAGGCGTCTGCTGATGGGGCCGTGGTCGCACGCGTACGGAGACCAGTCGCACTGCGGACCCCGAATCGACATCTTTTACGAGTTGCTGCGGTGGTGGGACTGCTGGCTCAAGGAAATGGACAACGGTGTTCCGGAAGAACCCCCGGTTCAGATATACCAGAAAGAATATGAAGAACCGCTGACGGATCGCACCATGATAGCCGGTGGCTGGCGGATGACCGACGATCTCCGTCAGCACGCGCCGGAGACGTTCTTTCTTCACGGCGAAAGCCTGGCGGAGCGTCCGGCAGAAGACCCTGGCGCCGCTTCAGTTGCCTATCTGCCGGCGGCCTGCCGGAACGGCGGGTTGTGGGACGGCGGGACGCCGTTCACGCTGCCGGGAGACCAGCGTGAGGATTCGGCGCGGGCGATCAATTTTTATTCGCCTCCGCTTGTGGAGCCGATGTCGATCCTGGGAACGCCGGCGTTCAGCCTGTATATCAGTTCCGACGTCGAGGTGATTCCCGTAGCCGTCCGGCTATT
>CAZKDZ010000291.1:0-17846 GCA_964551635.1 uncultured bacterium
CGGCCATATCCTTTATAGTCTACTGTCAGCCCGGCGAGATTTACGATAGTGGGGAAAAGATCGATCGTCGCAAGGGGTCCCCGCGCCAAATTCAGTCCATCGTGTCCGGGAAGGGATACCAGCAAAGGAACGTGGATCACATTCTCGTGCAGGAGGTCCCCGTGCGCCAATCCCTCCCTGCAGAACCCCTCCCCGTGATCGCCCAGAATAAACACCGCCCACTCGTCAGGATTCACGCGCTTCAGGATCTCCACGAGCAGGAATTCCTGCACGTGCGTTACCGCCGCGTAGTAAAACCGGAGCGCTTCGTCCGCCTTCCCGGCATCCACCAGCGCTTTGAGGTTCGGCATTCCCGGAATCCCCCTTGCCCCGTATCCGCCATGCGCATACCAGAAATGCAAGAAACAGAACCGCGGCCGGTCCTCGCCTTCGAATGCCGACTGCAACAAATCCTCCAATGAACCGAGATGCTGGTCCGTCGCACTGGGATCCATGGGTCCGATAAAACGCTCATAGTCCAGAAAACGGAACACATCCGGACGTTCGGAGCGTCCATGGATTTCAAAGCCCGCATCCGAGAACAGCTGAAACAGATTCGGAATACCCGCGAACATCTTCAAGTACGTCTGCCCGCAAAGTCCATGTTCAAACGGGTACAACCCCGTAAGCATGGATGTGTGAGACGGGCGTGTGGCAGGGGCCGTCACGAAAAACCGCTCGGCGAACGCATAATCCCTTGTCAGCAGGTCGAATTTGGGCGTATTCAGCCGGCTGTTGACCCGGCTTACCGCATCGTACCGGAGGCAGTCGACGGATATCAGCAGGAACTTGTCAACCGGATGCCCCATGGACTCTCTGTTTGGAAACCGGAACTTACATGGATGAACAGGATGGACAGGATCAGAAACAATAGGCAAGATCAGAATCTGGAAGACTCTAATTAAGTCCACAATTCGCCATTTGGCAAGTACATCGATTCCGATTTAATCATAAGTTGACATCCGCCGGATCGCGTTTATCATGTTGCAGGCGCCTCATTCCCTATCAGCCCGTTGAAAAAGCCCATCCGGGCTACGGCCGGCCCTTGCGGTCGAAATACTGCGTTGCGCGCCCTCGCCGAATCGCAGGATGGGACTCGGTCGCGCGCCTTGTCTTCGGCCACAATGGCTCGGCCTCGCCTGCAGAGCGACTTTATCAACGGACTGCTATGACCGATATGAACTCGACAGAGCGTGGCTTCGACCTGCGCGGCACCCTCGAATGCGGATGGAATCTCTTTTTTCGAAGGGGATATTCGAACCACCCCCGGGACATCTCCGTCAACCGTGCCCACGTTGACCATCTCGCCGAGTCCGGCCTGAACCGGCTGGTGGTGTTCTGGACCAACGCACCGGGCTTCAACGACGCCTGGCATGAAGCGGTGGAATATGCCCATAGCGTCGGTCTCAAGCTCATTCGCGCGATGTACGGTTTCAGCGGAGGGGGTTCGGAATACACCATGGCCGAACCGGACGCGCCGGCGCACCTGCTCAAGCGAAGCGCCAAAGGACCGGATACGGCCCTCTGTCCCCACGACGCCGAGGCTCGCGCCTGGATGGATCGCATCGTCGCCGAACGCCTCGCGCCGGGCGTGGACGGTATCGACATCGAACCCGCTCGGGAAATCGGCCGCAACTGTATCTGCGAGAAATGCCGGGCCCTCCGCCCCTTTGAGTGGGACGCGCTCGTGGTCGAACTTCTCACGGAACGCATCCGGGCCCTCAAGCCGGACGCCGAAATCCTTCTGCACCTGAGTATGCCGCCCGACAATCCCGATAAACGACAGATGTCTCGCGACCTCCGGTGTCTGCCGGAATCCATCCGCCACGTCTTCGCGTGGGGTGCGGACGACGAAACACGCCTCGTCGAGTGGCTGGAAGCTGATGCCAGATTCGAACACTTCGCCAAACTCGGCCGCGTCCTCCTGTTTCCGTACGGTACGGCAGCGGGTATTCCCGTTCACGAACGTGTCGCCCGTACCTTCCGCTGGTGCAGACTGGCCGCGGAGCGTGGCAAGACCGGGTATATGTTTGACTACCGCATCTTCGGTGGAAGCGAGTGGCAGGGGCACGAGACCGACATCCCGCATACCCGGCATGCAAGCGAACGACCCGCCTCCATAGCCCTTATGGGCGAGGCCATGAACCGTCCCTTTCTGGATGCGGACGGCCGGCGCGAGCTCATTGCCAGGCTGAAGGTCGAATGCGACTGGGACCTGGAAGATCCCGCCCGCTTCTACAACTCACCCTTCCAATAGCGTCTTCCGCTAATCTCAATGACCGAAATTTCCCATCCTCTTTCCGCCTCCGAGGCTGCGCCAGCACAAATGCCGGCGGACCGGAGCGTTTCGCTCCGATCGATCTTACTGGCCACGCTCGTTTCCATCGCCGCGTGCGTCTGGGTCAACTACATCGAGTACGTCATCCACGCCTCCCGCATGACCCTCAGCCACTTCCCGATGGGTTCGCTGATGGTCTACCTCACCCTCGCCCTGATTCTCAACCCGCTGTGCAGGAAACTCGCAGCGAGATATGCGCTCTCGCCCACCGAACTCAAGGTGATCCTGGCCGGCGGCCTGGTTGGCGGCGCCATCCCTTCCGTCGGACTGACAGGCTATTTCCTGGGCGCCATCGCCGCGCCGTACTATTTCGCGACACCGGAAAACCAGTGGGGCGAGTTCTTCCACCCTTACATTCCCCAGTGGCTGGCGCCGCGCAACGTCAACCACGCGCTGGACCACCTGTTCGAAGGCGGACCGCCGGGCATGGACATTCCCTGGGAGGTCTGGTACATCCCCCTGGCCGCATGGATGGCGTTGATCACGGCCCTCTTCGTGGCCTCCACCAGCCTCTCCGTCATTCTCCGACGCCAATGGGTGGAGAGCGAACGGCTGAGCTACCCCATTCTGCGCCCGGTCCTGGATCTCACCGACCGGGAGAAGCCCGGGTTTTCCGGGCGTTTTCGGATCGGTTTCGCCATTGCCCTGGGAATCATCAGCTGGAACATGATCCACTACTTCGTACCCGGATTCCCGCAGATTCCCAATATCCGCTGGGGTCCCTGGGTGCATTTCGAACGCTACTTCCCCGGCATCTGGACTCGCGTCAACATGTTTACCATCTCCTTCGCCTACTTCGCCAATATCGACGTCCTGTTCAGCCTGTGGTTCTTTTGCGTTCTCTTCATCCTGCGCAGCGGCGTCCTCAATCGATACGGCTTTAACGCCAGCAGTACCTATACGACAACGGGTGAGTTCGCCTGGCTTCAACTCGGCGGATTCGTCACGCTGGTTGGTTGGGGATTGTGGATCGCGCGACACCACCTGAGATCCGTGATGAGGATCGCCATCGGCCGGAGCGCGCCTCTGGACGACGCCGACGAAATGATGAGATACCGAACCGCTGTTCTGGGTTTCATCCTGAGTACCCTCTTCGCCGTCTTCTGGTTCTGGCGTGCGGGCATGGGGTTCGGCGTTGCATGTCTGTCCGTCCTGGCAACGCTGGTCATTTTTCTTGGCGTATCCCGAATCGTGGCTGAAGTCGGGCTGGTCTTTGTCTGCACGCCGATCGGTCAGCAGGAGATCGTCACCCGCCTGATCGGACCCAGGAATCTCTCCGGTCCGAGCCTCACTGTTCTCGCTTTTTCGAACGCGCTTACGTCGTTCGGCAAGGGTCTGTTCATGCCCTCCGTGGTTCACGCCACAAAAATCGCCGACCTCTGCCCGCGCGAGCACCGCCCCCGGGTGCTGACCGCGATATTTCTGGCTTTTGCGGCGGGCGTGGCCGCATCCATCGCCTATACGCTCTACCTGGGATACACGCACGGAGCCTACAATTTCAACGACTTCCCGTTCACCCGATACAGCCGGAGCGGCTTTGCGAACGCGCTTTCGAAAATGAAGGACCCGGCCGTGGAAACCAGCATCCGGCCTATATTGCTGTGCATCGGCGCAGCCGCAATGTCCGTCCTTACGTTCATGAAATACCGTTTTCCCTGGTGGCCGCTGCACCCGGTCGGCTTTGCGATCGCCGGCATCTCGTACGTTCACTTTTCCACCTTTTCCGTCTTCATTGCCTGGTGCATCAAGTTCATTATCCTGCGAATCGGCGGGGCGGCGTTGTACAGGCGCTATATCCCGTTTTTCCTTGGAATATTGACGGGTTATACGACCGGCGTGGGGCTGTCCCTTGTCGTGGACATCATCTGGTTTCCCGGCGCCGGCCATTCGATACACGGGTATTGAAACCGACATCCACAAGGAGAGAGTGGAGAGGAGTGAGAAGTGAGAGAGTGAAGCAAAAGGCACAGAGGCAGTGGATAGTGAAAAACAGTGGTCGGTAAAGGCAAAGACAAAGACAGCTGTGGGGAGTGAGAAGTGAGAGGAAGAAGGATGGCGCGACGATTGAAACAAGCCGGCGGCGCGTCGAGAGCGAGACGCCCTCGCTCCCAGGAATGTCCTGTTCGAGGACAATCAGCCCGTCATCACGAAAATCCCGACAGATTCACACAACGAATATGGGTATATATCTTGTCATAATAGATTAAAATCTATACATAATGGCATTTATATTATGCAAATCGACAATATATCTTTACATGCTTCGCGCTGTTGCTGAGGCCCCCGAATTCGGGAGAACCTTTGATGGTTGACATCCGTCATACATTCAACTGGCACGATGTCCACGGGAATCAGAACTATGTCTTCGGCGAAGACGGATACATGAAGATGGACGCATCCAGGACACCCGTCCGGTGCAGCCGTCAACTCAGGGAGAAGATCACCGACCGTGGCGGCACGCTTGAATTGGCCATGCGTGTGGTACTCGACGAGTCCGAGTACCACACGCTCTATACCCTTCGACTCTATGACAGCACGGACCGCCCTGCCATTGTCTGTCATATCCGGAGGGATGGCTGCCTGCTGTTCCAGGGCGAGAACGAGCTTCTTGATTCGGGCCGGGTCCTCACGTTCCAGGGTGACGTTCCATTCAACGATCACACCAGGCGCAAGTGGTACGTCGTAGAATCCGACGAACACGTCTACACGTTCGAAAAATTCGACCTTTCAAGCCAGACTGCCGTCTTTCTTCTGGATGGTAAACGACCTGTCACCGTACCCTTCCGCAACCGGGTACGGGACATCGCAGGAATGGAACTCCGGACGGGCGGCGTGGGAGTCGGCCGGTACATCCGCCTAAGACACGTGAAACAGTTCGCCGGAGACCGACAGATTGACATGGAAGACCATCCGCTATACTGGAAACCGATCCCGCCGCCCCGGGACGGGGAACCGGACGACAATGTCTGCGAGAGCAGGCTCAGGCCCGTTCAGAATCGATGGCTTGAACTCATCACCCGGTACGGGTTCGTGACCACGACGTTTCCCGTCATTCCCAGGGGCACGCTGGAATTCGACGTCAAATCCTCAGACGTATCCGCTGAAGCCTGCATCCTGCTTGGCGAGTACGACGGCTCCATCAAATGTTTCAGAAAGATCCAGACGGGAATCCTGACCAACCGCATGACCGTTGCCACCGGCCATCCGACGCCGGGTTTCAACACGTTCGACAATTCCGTCGTTCCCGAAAACGACCGCGCATACCGGTTCAAAATCGCATGGGATGTGGAAACCAATAAACAGAAGATATGGATAGACGACGTGCCGCAGCGATACCAGGGCGAGATGGAAATCGAAATCGACGGCCTCTGGGGAAAGGAAAAGCGCATGACCCGCGGCATTGACACCATCTCCCTGCATCCCGGACTGCTGGCGGCCGCACGTCTTACATCCATCCAGAAGGCGGAAGGCAGAACGCTCGAAAATCCGCCGGAGCCCCTCCGGACCTGGTGGGGAAACTTCAGGCTGCGCTCCCTGGATTTACGTCCCGCCACACCTGGACGCAGAGATGCGTGAAAGGATGATATGCAAACCCACCGATATCCCTGCACGATGTACAAGCCCGATGACCTTGCCCGTGCCAGAGAAAATATCAGACGCCACGACTGGGCAAGGAAGCTCTACGGGCAGATCAAGTCCCGGGCAGGATATTATCTGACGATGGACCGGGACCGGATGCGGTCTTTCATCAGCGACCAGACGCCGCTCGTCACCGTGGTCTGTCCCAACTGCGGCTGCGGTCCCTGGTACGCCTACAGCCTGACCAACCAGGGCGACACGCTTCAATGTACGGACTGCAAAACAACGTGGGACCGGGACCCGGAGGACACCTCCGAAACCTGGAACATCCAGGCGGTGATCCGCACGTACCGCCTGAAATACATCCTCGACGGCCTGGAGAGCGCCGGTATCGCGTACGGTATCGAAGGCGACGTGCGGTACGCCGAAAAGGCCGCCGTTCTGGTGGAACGATTCGCGGAGGTCTTCGAGAACTACCGGTTGAACCAGGTCAACAAGAACGTCTGGCACGATCAGAACGATCCCTATTACGGGAAAATCGACGGCTGGAAGCAGAGGGATGCCTGGTGCGCGCGAACGGTGCTGATTGCCTATGACCTCATTCGCGGCTCGGGCGTACTCGACGACGAACAGCGGCGGTCCATCGATGCTTTTGTGGAATACGTCCGAGACTATTTCGTGGAGTCCTTCAACAACCCGGGAACCTCGACGCTCGAGGGATATCAATATACCGACGATCTCTCACCGTATCTCTCGCACTACTCGATACAGGACCACGGCGGCGCGTGGTGGTGCATCGCGGCTTCCGCCGCGTTGACGGGCGACAGGGAAATCCTGGAGTCCGTCGTCAGGTTGTACGAAGACATGCTCAAGCCCGAGGCCGGCGTGTTCTTCCAGGATGGCGCGTTTTACGAATGCACGGCCGACTACACCCTGGGACTGCTTCAGACAACCATCGGCATTCCGGAAATCATTCGCGGCAACCTGGACACGGACGTGTACGCCAATCCCCGCTGCGCCCTTCTGGAGAAGTGTTACACCTGGTTCCTGGATGCCGCCTTTCCGAACGACACCAACCCGGCGATCAACGATTCGCACGTGGGTAGTCCGTTGCGCCCCTTCTGTTCGGAAATCGCCTATATCGTCTACAAAAACCAGAAGGCGCTGCGTCATCTCAAGACCGTCTGGGGCGCCGAACTCAACGGCGGCACCGAATATTCGCTCTTCTACAGAGATCCGGCGGCCGCGATCGAAGGCGATGGCGAACCCTACGCGTCGTCAAGCGTCCACCTGCCCGATATCGGACTCATGATTCTGCGTCAGGGCGAGGACAAGCCATCGCGGACCATGGCCTTCATCGACTACGGCACCTATATTCCTGCCGCACACAAACAGAAGGACTATCTCAATTTCGTCCTGTGGTCGTACGGACAGGAGTTCGTTACGGAGATGGGGTACAACTGGAATCCGGAATGGGCTCGCCTGTGGGAACGGGGCCCGCTATCGCACAATACCGTCCTGGAATGCGCGGAACAGGGCGAGGGAGGCGAGCCCCTCCTGTGGTGCGTGACCCCGGGTCCGCAGCTGGCCGAGGCGGGCCTCCCGCCGGCCAACTCGCGCCTCATCGCGCTGCTGCCTCAACGCACGGGCGAACCCCTCATCGCCGATATCTTCCGCGTTTCCGGAGAAAGCATGTCGTACACGTGGATGTTGCACGCCCGATCCGGAGACCTGGAGGTTTCGGGTCTGTACGACCTTTCGCCCACAGACGTCCCGGAACCTCTGCGGTCCGGCCGGTCGGGCCGCGCGCTGGAAGACGTCACGGCCACCTGGACCATGGACCGCGGCGGTTTGCGCACCGTCATCCCGAAACTGTGTGACACCTGGGTAACCATTTCCGAGTGTCCTCCCGAAGAGGACGTGATCGAAGACCTGCATTCCGACGGCGGTACGTTGAAACCGGGCGCCGTTCTCCCGTACCGAGGCCATCTCCAGGTTTCACGACCCGGTCCGGACGCCGTATTCGCAGCGGTTCACGCGCCGTTCCGGCGCCGCCCGCCCGTGATGGATATCGAATGCCACGTCCTGTCCGACGATACCCTTGCACTTCGGATTTCCACGGGAGACGAGGGTTATGTCCTGCTGCATCACCTTGCACAGGACGATGCGCGCTTCGACGACGTTTTTCTGCAGGGTCGCGCGGCCGTTGTCACGCTGAAGGATGGGACGCCGCAGTCTCTCTGTCTGGCTTCGGGAACTTCCCTGATCTGTAACGAAGCAGAGCTTCATCTCGAAAAAAGCGGCAACGCCTACGCCGTACGTTCAGGAGACACGTTCAAAAGGGTAGAGCTATAGGTTTCGGCGCGTTATATTGTTCCGGCCGGAACTGAAGTTACAAGTCTATTTAGGAGACACTGATGCCGTCCAACTTTCTTGATCGTATCGCAGACGGCCACCTGCTCTGCGATGGTGGCTATTATCTCGAATTCGAGCGCCGTTGCCTTGGCAGCTATGCTTCGAAAATCCCTATGGGCGTGCTCGACTATCCCGAAGGCGTCCTCGAACTCCACAAGGAATTCGCGCGCGCGGGCGCCGAAGTCCTTCAGGCCATGGTATGGGGCGTACGGCCGATGGAGCGGGAAGAGGAACTCCACCGCAAGGCCGTGGAACTGGCGCGCGAAGCGGCCGGCCCGGACCGTTTCGTGGCCGGCACACTCAGCCCCTTCGTCTATTCGGGCCGTTCGAAATGGGACCCCATGACCGAAGAAGACAAGTCGAATGCCCGGGAATTCTTCGAGCGTCGCGTCGGCCAGCAGACTTCGGCGGGGGTTGACCTCTTCATCATCGAAACCTTCTATTCGGTGGATGAAGTCAGCCTGGCCATTCCCTTTGTCAAACAGGCCGGGATTCCGGCCGTCGTAACGATGACCTATCGCGACGCAGAAGTTACCCGGGAGGGCTACCGCCCCGGGGAAGCAGCCAAACGCCTGGTGGACGCGGGTGCCGACGTGGTCGGCATCAATTGCATGCGCCCCTGGACCACCATGCGTCCCCTGATGTACGAAGTCATGAAGGCCGTCTCCGTGCCCCTGTGCGCCCAGCCTACCGGATATGAACTCGAACCCGGCGAGAATTTCAACCGTCCGTTGAGCGTCGCCAACCTCTGGACCCAGGTTGAGCCCCGCGTTGTCACGCGTTTTTCCATGGCGGAGTATACCGCCGAAGCCACGCGCATGGGCATCGGGCTTATTGGTTCCTGCTGCGGCGCGCTGCCGTTTCACGTCCGCGCCATGGCCGAAGCGCTCGGCAAGGCCACGGACCTGCCCGACGTAGACAGGGGGTACAGCGGGCTTGCGGGGTGAGACGCGGTCGTGGTTCCGCGCCCACCCGCTCCTGCGGCATTCAGGCCGCCTGAACATCGGGCCGTACAGACGGGAGGAGATCGTCAATGCTGAATGATATCACCGCGTGCCTTGAGAAGGGGTTCGAACTCGGCGTCCGGTGGACGGACGCGAACGGTGTCCTGAACGACGCCTATGAGAGCAATCGACCGGAGAACTTCGCTCCCGCCTGCTGGGCCGTCATCGGGGCATCGCTCTACCGGCTCTCCGGCGACGACGTCTACCTCGAGTGGACCGACCGCTGGATGAAACGCACGGCCGAGATTATGGACGGCGCACGGAATTCACCCGGTTTCAGGGAATACGTAATGGGGTACGGCGTGATGGTTTTTCCCATACTTTCCGACGTCGTGGACAGGGATACTCTGGAACGATGGGAAGCCGGTTTTACCGCTTCGTATACGGACGACGCCGGATTGTCCGATTGCCATGTCTCCGCCGCGTCACTGTTGTGCGACCTGTTCCTGGAAAGCGGGCGGGAGGAAAGTGCCCGGAAGCGATCCGCAGAATTCATCGCCGCATTCAACCGGAGGCTGACAACCGGCGGTTTTCTTCGCGACGACGACGTGAACGGGCATTCCGTCGCGCACGTCTACCTTACCGGCACCTTCATTGCAGCCGCCCTTCTCAAGAGCGAGTCAGATTTCTCGACGGTTGACGAAGACCGCCGGCGTCAAATCCGGCAACTCCTCGAGACCATTTGCGCGTGGTTCAAAAGAGCCAACGGTCAGTTCCATCTTCCGTTTCTGGCCAGCCGGAGCATCTACCAGATGTACGTCTACCCCATGGTTGCGCTTCTCTCGTTCATTGGAGAGGGTGAAGCGGCCAGGGGTAGAATTCTCTCGCTCCTGGCCTTTTGCCAGTCCTTCAATGCGGATAAGGGCGTATTTTCCCATACGCCCAATCATCTCTCGCCGTTTGCCCTCGCGGGCCTGGAATGGACTTACAATCGTCTGAACACCGACCTGGGCGCGGGCCTTGTTGCCTGGGCGCTGCTCGCGCTCCTGATCGATCAGGAATGGATGGGTTTCAACTCGGTCGCCGCCACACCGGTGGAGGACGTGGTCGATCCGGAAGCGGGGTACGCGATTCTGCACGGCGAGAAGTCCCGCGTGGCTCTGGCTCTCTGCAACCACGACTGGGGGTATCATCTGCCGCTCCAGCCGCTTTCGGTCAAACTCGGCAATACCCCGATGATCGAACCCATTGCCGACGCCAAACGAGACGGTGTCAAACATGCCTTCCACGGACAGATCGCGGAACCGCACAAGGCCGATCCGCTGCAGGAGCCGTACTTCGGTATTCTTGTCAACGAGGCCGGCGGCGCCTACCGTATCATGGAAGGCGATGCGGAGGCGATTGCCTCGAACGAGTTCAGACTTGCCGGTCCGCTCTCCCTTCATCTCAAACTCGATCCGGAAGACGAAGGCATCCGGCTGACGTACCGGGTCTCAGACCTCAAGGAGGACGACCGGGCGATATTCGCCATTCCAGTCCTCCTGTGGGACGGAAGAGAGGAGCTGACCTGCAGAATCGACGGCAGCACGATGGTCCTGGGCTGGCAAGGCGCAGCCTACCGTATATCGATAGCCGGCAGCAGCGGTCCCTGGGACCTGCACATGGCCCGATACCTGCACGCGGGGTACGGGCTTACAGGGAACATGACCATCCCCCTCGTCCATCCCACCCCGCGACTCGACACCGTCGTCAGAATCGAACGGACGGCTTGAGGATCTCAGTTCTGAAGGTCCGGTCATGAATCTCGGATTCGTCGGTCTGGGCAACTATGCCATAAACCATCAGCGGGCCGCCCGGAAGAATCCGGATCTCGCCGTGGTTTCCGTCTACGACATTGTCCCTGAACGTGCCGAGGAGGCAGCCCGGGCGTTCGGCGCAAAACGGGCCTCCGCCATTGAAGATCTGGCCGGCGACCCCGACGTGGACGGCGTCGTCATCACCACGCCCAACCCGCGCCACTATGACGACTTCAGGATCTGCGCCGCCCACGGCAAGCACGTGTTCGTCAACGTACCCGTCACGACCAGCCGCGCCCAGGCGGCCGAAATGTTGCGTCTGGCCAACGAACGCGGCCTTACCTACACGGCCGGCCACAACCTCCGCAAGAACCCGGCAATTTCCCATCTGAAGAAACGCCTTGACGGCGGAGATATCGGAACGCTGCATTCCGTCGAAGCATCGGTTGGAGGCGCCGCCGCGTACCGTCTCACGCCGGACAACTGGCGGTACCACGTCAGCAACGCGCCCCTTCTGCCCTTCGCGCAGATGGCCGTCGTCTTCATCGACCTGATTCTGGACGTCATGGGCGCCCCTGAAAGAATCGCCGCGTTCATGTCCAAGCGGGACGGCGCCGGAGAGTCTCCCGATCTGGGCGCGGCGATCGGCCGCTACGCCGACGGGCGCCTTTCCTACATCGGCGCGTCGTACGTTTCCCAACTGGGCTACGAGATCACCTTCGTGGGCAGCGAGGGCAGAATCAGGTGGGACAGCCACGACGACAACGCCGTTACCCTCATCGGCGCCGAGAGTCACCACAGGGAATCCTTCGAACGGATCGACGAACAGTACGAAGAACTTGTCGAATTCGCGCACTGCGTGCAGACCGGCGCCACGCCCTCGGTGAATGGCCTGGACGCCTTCAACGTTGCCGCATACTTCGAAGCCATTGCAGAGTCCATCGATACGGGGCGGGCCGTTCGCTTCAGGTCGTTCGATGAATAGGAAAAGCCCTGGAGAACGCGTCTCCAGGGCCACGGCCGATTCAATTCGGCGTCAGCTATTCAGTACTCTTCCTGCCCTTTTTGCACGATTTCTTTCACGTACCCAACCAGCGTGTCGATCGCTACGTCTCTGCGTTCCTTCTCGTTTCTCATTTTCACCTCCACCTCTCCCTTCGCCAGCCCCCTGGAACCCACCGTTATCCGTATCGGAATGCCGATCAGGTCCGCATCGTTGAATTTTACGCCCGCCCGCTCGTCCCGGTCGTCCAGCAGCACTTCGATCCCTTCGGTCTCCAGATCCCCGCAGATCCGCTCCGCCGCCTCCAGCTCTCCCCGCGGCCGATTTCCCGAAAGCACCACGATATGCGCGTGGAACGGCGCAACCGAAATCGGCCAGACGATGCCCTGTTCGTCGTGGTGCTCCTCGATCACGCAGGCCAGCAGGCGCCCGACGCCGATGCCGTAGGATCCCATCACCAGCGGCCGGGCTTTGCCGTTTTCGTCCAGGAAGTTCGCGCCGAGTTTCTCGCTGTACCTCGTGCCCAGCTTGAAGATGTTTCCCACCTCCACCCCGCGCTCCGACCGCAAGGGGGCGCCACAGGAAGCGCAGGGCATCCCCGCTTCCACGGCCACCAGATCGGCGACCAGGTCCGCCTCGAAATCCCGGCCCGCGTTCACGTTGAGGCAATGATGGTCCACCCTGTTCGCCCCGGATACGAAATTGCCGGATGCCGCCACCAGGTCATCCACGACAATCACAGCATCCCCGGCGACGCCGATGGGGGACCCGTATCCGGGCTCGGCGCCGATCGCCCGTATTTCCTCCTCTGTCGCCGGCCGCATATCCACGGCTCCGGCCGCGTTGGCCAACTTCGTCTCACTCAGCTCGTGGTCTCCCCGTACCAGTGCGAAGATGAACCGTTCCTCTCCCTGGATGGAACCGGTCATAAACACCGCCTTCGCCGTTCGACTCGCGGGAACGCCCAGGAACCGCGCCAGGTCTTCAATGGTGGTGCATCCCGGCGTCGCCACTTCACGGAGGGGCTCCGGCGTTTCAGCGACCGCCTCCTCCCTTTCGTACACGGCAATCTGACGGTTCGCACGGTATTCGCATCCGTCGCAGATCAGCAGCGTATCCTCACCCGCGGGATTCAGATACATGAATTCGTGCGCACCGGTCCCGCCCATCATACCGGTGTCGCTCTCCACCGAAACCACCTGGTCCGTCAGGCCGACCCGACGGAAGATATTCTCATAGGCCCGGTACATATCCTGATAGACCGAATCCAGGCCGGATTCATCCAGGTCAAAACTGTACGCGTCCTTCATCGTGAATTCCCGCACCCTGATCAGACCGCCCCGGCTCCGGGGCTCGTCGCGGAATTTCGTCTGAATCTGAAACACGCTCATCGGTACCTGGCGATAGCTCCGGATCAAATGGCGCGCGAGGTCCGTGACCGCCTCTTCGTGGGTCATGGCCAGGCACATGTCCCGCTCCGACCGATCCTGCATCCGGAGCATTTCCGGACCCACTTCGTTCCACCGCCCGCTTTCCTTCCAAAGTTCAGCCGGCTGCACGATGGGCATCAGCAGCTCAACGCAGTCGATCGCCGCCATCTCCTCCCGAAAAATCGCCTCGATCTTCCGCGCGACCCGGAGTCCCAGCGGCAACGCGCTGAAAATGCCCGCCGCCAGCGGCCGGATCAGCCCGGCCCGCAGGGCAAGCCGGTGGCTGACGATCTCCGCGTCGGCCGGCGCCTCCCTGAGCGTCTGCGTAAACAGGCTGCTATACCGCATCAGGACTCCTTTCAATATTCACCGCCCGCGCCCGCGTTTTCTAGAAACTGAATAGCCTCAGAGCGGTGCGGCCCATGATCCATTCCAGTTCACTCTCCGACAGAAACGTCCAGCGGCGCGGCATCTCTACCGCCATCTCGCAGGTTTCATGAAGACTCACGGGCGGGAAATCGCTCCCCCACATCATCCGCTCGGCGCCGAACCGCTCCAGCGCCCGTTCGATGAACGGCGTTGCCTCGTCGTAGGGAAATCCCTTCCCGAATCCGTAGAAGCCCGACAGCATGAAGACCGTGTTTTCGTAGTTCGCGTAACCCATCAGGCGCTCGTACGCCGGCTCGTCCGGGGTCTTCTCCACGTCCGGGAACCATCCCATGTGTTCGATGCGAAACATCGCGTTCGGATACCGCTGAATCCGTTCCTCCATCCGGGGACGAAGCATGCCTTCCATGCCTCCGCTCAGACTGGCCATGATACCAAGTTGGCCGACGGCGTCCCAGACCGCGTCATTGTCGACAGAAGCCGGAATCCGCAGTCCCGCGAGACCGAACTCGGCAACTTCACGGCGGATACGGTCTCCCGCATCTGCGGCGTTGTAGTCCACCGCGCCCAGAGAAGCGAAGCGGCCCGGATAACGTTCCATACAGTCCTTCAGGTAGGCGTTGTCATGACATCCTCCGTACTGCACCAGCAAGGCCTTGTCGATTCCGGCCGATTCCATCTGCGCCAGCAGCACTTCAACAGCGACGTACTTGGTCAGTCCCACGTGGACGTGGCCGTCGACTATGGTCATTCCTTCCCTCCAGGGATTGTATGGGATATCCTGTATCGGCCGTTCCCTTTTCGCCAACCGGCGTCAATCAGGTCTCCACCACCAGTCCGTCTTCGGCCACGAGCACCTCGCCGCCGTATCCGCTCCTGATCTGTTCCGCCATCTGGTAGGGTGAGGTCCGGTCTCCTGTGATGTCTTCAATTACCAGGTGTTTGATCATAACGCGTTTCACTTCCGCCTTCCTCGCGATATCCGCAATATCCGCCGGCGTAATGTGCCAGGCGCCCCACGGCTGCGTTTCCAGGAATTCCGGCGTTCCGGAACACTCGATGGCGAGGAGGTCCGCGCCTTTGCAGAATGCCGGAAAGTCTTCGTCGGGAGTTCCGTCTCCAGTAATGATTACGCGACGATCGCCCGCGTCCACGCGGTAGGCCAGCGTCGGAATATTCCCGTGGTCGGTACACACCGCGGAAACCCAGTAGTCCTCCCGATCCAGAAAACACTGATTCCCGTCCACTTCGATCACCTCCGGATCGAGCGGCTTTATATCCTTTCCGTGACTCAAGCGGCTGCTGATGTCCTGTTGAAAGGGCGGCCGGATGATTCTCTCCACGAAATCCCGTGTGCCCTCCGGTCCATAGATCTTCAGTCGACGATTCCGCTCCTTGACCCATCCCACGAAAACCAGATAGGGCACATCCACGATATGATCGAAGTGCAGATGCGTCAGGAACAACCGATCCACCTCCTCGCAGCCCACACCGGCCCGCGCAAGGTTCGTACTGGCGCTGCGCCCGCAGTCGAACATCAACACCTCGTCTCCAATCCGGAGCATCTGCGCAGGACCGCCGCGAACCGGGTTGTCCCGGACGGCGCCGCTGCCCAACATCACGAATGTCATTCCCGCCATTGCCGATCTTTCTCAATATTGAACAGTCGCATCTCTCGGTCCGGCGATTGTGCAGCGAACCGCCAGTTCGCGTTACCAGATCGAGCTCCCGGCAATCATCTCAATCCGGCCTTTCGGGTCCATATTGATATGCCTCGAGCGTCTTTTCGGCGATCGATTCCCATGACAACGCCTTTGCCCTTTGAAACGCGCTTTCCCAGCATACCGATATTTCCCGCTCCTGGATTTCCTCCATCGCCCGCATCAATCCATTCCTGTCCTTTGTGTCGTACACGATTCCGGAGCTGTCATCCAGCAGTTCCGGAAGACAGCCGATGCCGGGCGCGATCACCGGACGGGCGAAGGACATTGCCGTGATCGCCGATCCCGAAGTCAGCATATCCACGAAGGGCAGCACCATGACGTCTGACGCGTTGAAGAATAGCTGGAGCTCCTCGTCAGGGAAGAATTCGGCCGTTCGCATGAGAATCCTCGGATCGCCGGCGCGCGCCCGGGCGACCACGTCGGCGCTGTATTCGCTGTTCACCTTGGCGGCGAGAAGCAATCTCAGATGTTCGCCCGGCAGACGGGAGAACACCTCCAAAAGGTTCTCGACGCCCTTGTAGCGTTTCACGTTACCGAAAAAAAGATAGACGAACCCGTCGTCGGCGATCCCCAACGCTCTCCTGGCCTCGACACGCGACACCTTATTCTCGTACGCGTCTATGAAATGGCCGTGGGGAATTGTAAATATGCCGTGTGTCCGGTGAAAGTGTTTCAACACCTGAGCGCGTCCGTACTCGCAGTGTACAATCAGGGCGGTTGCAAGCTGTGTTATCGCCAGTCGCGCAAGGCGGTCCAGGCCCGGATGCGGACGCTCGTGCGGGTACAGGTTGTGGACGGTCCACACAACCCGGTATCCCAGGTACCGGGCGCGGGTCAGATGGCCGATGAGTTCCGCGCACCTTTCGACGCTCTCGCCGGCATCGTCCGTGTTGTACATATAGGAAGGCCAGTTGAGGTGCAATACATCCACGCGGCCCCGGTTTTCCTTCAGCCACGATTCGCTCAGGTCCTCGTCGTATCCGGCTTCCAGTTCCACCCCGAGCCCGGTCATCGCCCGGGCGAGCAAGGGGCCGTAGGGATTGTTTTTTTCGAATCCGAGCCCCGCTCTGCCCCAGTAGAAAACCGCCCGCATACGTTCCTCCCGGTGTCCCGTCCCGAAATGATCTCATCAATCTCCCGCCTCCGCGGCCCGCTGACTCGGCGGCGCTGGACTGTTAGAAACGGGGACGCTACTGCCCTACAACAACACCCTCTTAACCGTCCGGCTCCACTGCTTCTGATAATACAGGCCTCCGTTCAAATATACGTTCAGCCCCAGGTTCATCACAAAACAATCCGCGTTGCTCGTCAGCGATCCGGTCGCTTCGGAACGCACCTCGCACCCCGGCCATGCGACCGACATCGTCTTTTTCGAACGGGTCCAGGCCTCCTCCGGTGTCCGGTTCGACACCCCCATTGCGCCTTCTCCGCCGTACAGAACCAGACGGTACCGGTCTTCCAGCACGTCGTGTACCACCTGCCATGGCGCGTCGCCGGACCCTGTGGGCCTCGCGGCATGTGGCGAGGGGAGGTAGGTGAATTCCGGATCGCTCCCGCCGTTCCAGGCCGGCAACTCGATCTTCGACGGGAAATCCGGTCCCCAGTGGACCGCGATCCGGCCGGACCGCGGCGTGGGCCATACGTTGGGAAAGTCCGATCCGTTGATGCTGATCCCGATCCGGTGTCCCCTCGTGAATCTCCACGCCGTGGCTTCCATATGAAACGCGACCGGAGAAACCTCGCCCGGAACCAGGGGAACAGCCCGGTCCATCCCCTCCCGCCGCGTCGCATTCAGGATTCCCTTTGTCACGAGCACGCTGGCGCCGTCCGGGGCAATTTCCAATAGCCGGACGGCTACGGGAATCACCTCGACGTCGGAACTGATATACAGGCTGAACGCCGGCGATCCCACGATTGACATCGGCTCTGCAAGCGGAGGCGAATAAAAATTGATCGCCCGCTCCGACACCCCCCGCTGGTCTCCCGGCACCGTGAACGGCCCCCCGCCGTCCCACAACCCGCCGTTCCGGCAGGCCGCCGGCAGAAGACCCTGGCGCCGCTTCAGTTGCCTATCTGCCGGACGCTCCGCCAGGCTTTCGCCGTGAAGAAAGAACGTCTCCGGCGCGTGCTGACGGAGATCGTCGGTCATCCGCCAGCCACCGGCTATCATGGTGCGATCCGTCAGCGGTTC
>CAZKDZ010000292.1:0-10997 GCA_964551635.1 uncultured bacterium
GCGTTGCTCGGTCTCGCCTGCAGAGCGACTTTATCAACGGACTGTTAGACTGGAGGGCAGGATCAACGTCACAGGCGTGTTGCCGATCGACAAGCCCCCGGGAATGACGTCGCACGACGTGATCGACCGCGTTCGACGACGCATGAATATTCGGAAAGCAGGACATACGGGCACCCTGGATCCGCTCGCGACCGGCGTCCTCGTGCTGTGCCTGGGCCGGGCCACCCGGCTCAGTTCCTATCTCGCGGATCACGACAAGACGTATTCCGCCCATATCCGACTCGGGGTCCGAACTAGCACGCTCGACGCCGAAGGCGAAGTTGTCGCGCGATCCGGCAGCATACCCCGCCGATTGGCGGACGTACGCGCCACGGTGGCTTCCTTTTTGGGCGAGATCGAACAGATTCCGCCGATGTTTTCGGCACGAAAGATGGATGGCAGACGGTTGTACCAGTTGGCACGGGAGGGCACGGAAGTCGCCCGACGACCGTCCCGCGTGCGGATTTACGGAATCGATATAGAAGAATTCAGGCCTCCCGATCTACACCTGACGGTTTCCTGTTCAAAAGGTACCTATAT
Organism: uncultured bacterium; assembly: GCA_964551635.1. Lineage (GTDB taxonomy): Bacteria > Latescibacterota > UBA2968 > UBA2968 > JAAXHE01. The sequence continues at coordinate 580 of CAZKDZ010000292.1, forward strand.
CCGCACGCTGGCAGATGACCTCGGCCGGCAGCTGGGATGTGGCGCGTATCTGGCCGGGCTCAGGCGCACGGGTGCCGGCCCCGTTCGCATTGACGAATGCGTCACGCTCAACCGGCTCGAGTCCATTGGATCGAAGGAAGAGTTGCAGCCGTTTCTGATGGATCCCAACCGGTTATTGCGCGATATGCCGCGTCTCAACCTGGACGCCGATCAGGCAGGTTGTTTTGTTCACGGAAATGCTGTGGCGGATATCGAAGAAGGAACCGCTATCGAGTCAGGGCGTCTTGTCAGGGCGCTCTATCCCGAGGGGGTATTGCTCGGCATCGGACGCTGGCGGGCCGACGACCGGATGCTGAAGCCTGTGCGGGTGCTGCGTCAGACAGAAAGTTGATCCGGATGCAGACACGGACTTTGGAACAGACGCTCGAATTGGAAAACCCGGTGGTTACGGTCGGCACGTTCGACGGTGTGCACCAGGGGCATCGTGCTGTTATAGAGGCAGTAGTCGCCATGGCACGGGCACGGTCGGGCAGAGCAGTTGCCGTCACGTTCGATCCGCATCCGCGGGCCGTGATCCATCCCGACGACCCGCCGGTCGTCCTTACGTCCATGGACGAAAAGCGTCAGCGGCTTGAAGCTGCCGGAATCGACGTGCTGGCGGTCATCCCGTTTACCGGACAGGTGCAAATGATGAGTCCCGATGCATTTGTATCGACCTATCTGGTGAAATACCTGGGCGCGAAAGTCGTGGTGCTGGGTTACGATCACGGATTCGGCAAGGGTCGCAGCGGCGATCCCGAAACCATGCGTACGCTTGGCCATCGGTTCGGTTTCGACGTCTCTGTCGTGCCACCCACGATAGCTGGAGAGGGCCCGGTAAGCAGCAGCCGGATTCGGGATCTGATTCGAAGAGGCGGAATCGACGAAGCACGTGAGATGCTTGGAGGCGGATATCCGGTTTCAGGTCGTGTGGCGCACGGAGACGGCCGGGGCCGGACGCTGGGGTATCCGACCGCGAATATCGTGCCCGACGATACCATGAAACTGCTGCCGCCCGACGGGGTGTACGTTGCCAAAGCGTTCGTGCCGGAACCGTACGCTGCGGTTGTAAACCTCGGACTACGGCCCACGTTTAACGGTAAGAGCAGATTGATCGAAGCACATCTGCTGGATTTCAGCGGGGATCTTTACGGACGCAGGATAACGCTGGAACTGGTGAATCGTCTGCGCGAAGAACGCCGGTTTTCCGGCCCGAACGCGCTGATTACGCAAATCCGCAGGGACGGGCAGCGTGCCCGTGACATTCTGGGACAGGAGTTGGTTCATCACATGGAGGTGAAGCATTGGGTTTAGCGAAAGAAAAGAAGGGCGAATTGGTGGAATCCTTCGGTCGAGCCGGTGGTGACACCGGATCAGTCGAAGTGCAGGTCGCGCTGTTGACGGAACGCATCAGGATGTTGACCGATCACGCCCGGCGACACGGGAAGGATCACCATTCCCGTCGCGGGCTGCTCAAACTGGTTGGCCGGCGCCGGCGTTTCCTGAGATACATGCAACGTCGCGACCTGACCGGATACCGCGCGCTGATCGGTAAACTTGGAATACGTGGTTGATTTTGCCTGTAGCGTGTTTTTCAAATTGAGTACTACAGGCTGGATGTACTTTTCGTTGAGGAGAAAGTGTGGATGGCAGAAAGAATAGAGCTGGAACTGGAAGGAAGAACATTATCCATTGAACACGGACGGGTAGCCAAGCAGGCTCACGGTGCGGTCTGGATGCAATATGGCGAGACCGTGGTGCTGGTGGCTACGGTGGCCGATACCAGAGAATCCGATATGGACTTTTTCCCTCTAACGGTGGACTATCGTGAGAAATTCTACGCGAGCGGCAGGATACCGGGGAACTTCTTCAAGCGGGAGGGTGCGCCTTCCACGACGGAGAAGCTGAGTGCCAGGCTTATCGATCACCAGATTCGGCCGTTGTTCCTGAAACGGGACGTGGAAACGCAGGTTCTCGTAACCGTGCTGTCGTTCGACGATGAGAATGACCCTGCCGTGCTGGCAATGACGGGCGCATCCGCGGCTGTCAGCATCTCCGACATCCCGTTCGAAGGTCCGATCGGCGCCGTAAAGGTGGGTCGGATAGACGGCGAGTATGTAATCAATCCAACCTACCGACAGTTGGATGAAAGCGACATCAACATCATCGTGTCCGGAAACAAAGAGTCGATCATTTCCGTCGAGGGTGAGTGTCACGAGGCGCCCGACGCCGATGTGCTGGGGGCGCTGCAGGCGGGCCAGGAAGCCATCGCCAGACTCGTGGAGATGCAGGAAGAACTGGTTGCCAGGTGCGGGAAGCCAAAGCGGGAAGTGGTTGAACCCGAGCCCGATGAAGCGCTGGCAGAAGCGGTGAGGGAGCAGGCGGCGCAACGCATCAGGGAAGCGAACCGGTTGTCCGAAAAAGAAGACAGGGCGAGCGTCATTGCCGGTATCGAGGTGGATGTCCAGGCGGCCCTGGAACCGGAGTTTCCGGAGTCCGGCGGTGAAATCGCGGCGGAAATCGGGGCGATCGTCAAGGCGGACATGCGCCGGATGATTCTGGAGGAAGGCCGGAGGATCGATGGAAGGGCGCTGGACGAAGTACGCCCGATTGAGATTGAACTCGGGGTACTGCCGCGGGCACACGGCTCCGCCGTGTTCACGCGAGGGCAGACCCAGGCGCTGTGTGTGGCCACGCTGGGAAGCAAGCTGGATACCCGCATGGTGGACGATCTGGAAGGGATGTCCTACAAGAGTTTCATGCTGGACTACAACTTTCCGTCGTACAGCGTGGGGGAAACCCGCCGGATCGGGGCGCCCGGGCGGCGTGAGATCGGGCACGGTGTCCTCGCCGAAAAGGCGCTGGTTCCGGTGGTGCCCAACGAGAAACATTTCCCGTATACCATTCGGGTGGTTTCCGAAATCCTGGAGTCGAACAGTTCGTCTTCAATGGCAACGGTGTGCGGCGGTTCGCTCGCCCTGATGGATGCGGGGGTTCCCGTCAAGACGGCGGTCGCAGGTGCGGGCGTCGGGCTGGTCATGGGAGAGGGCAATGCAAACTGGGCCTTGCTGACCGACATTCTGGGCGCGGAGGATCACCTTGGCGACATGGATCTGAAAATCGCCGGCTCGGCCGAGGGGCTGACGTCGATTCAGCTCGACATCAAGATCAAGGGTATCAGTTTCGAGATTATGCAGGAGGCTTTCGGACGCGCGCGGGGCGCGCTGGACCACATTCTGGACAAAATGAACGGTGCGATCGCGGGCCCGAAGCCCGAGTTGTCACAGTACGCGCCCCGAATTCTCTCCCTCTACATCGACCCGGCAAAGATCGGTACGGTCATCGGTCCCGGCGGAAAGACCATTCGCAGCATCGAAGAAACAGGAGCTACCGTGGCGGTGGACGACGACGGGCTGATCACGGTCAGTTCGGTCGATGCCGCGGCAGGTGAAGAAGCCATGAAGATGATCGAGGCGCTGGTGGAGGATCCGGAAGTAGGTCGCGTCTACAACGGCACGGTCAAGCGAACCCTGGACTTCGGCGCCTTTATCGAGATTCTTCCGGGAAAAGAGGGGCTCTGCCACATTTCAGAGTTGGATTATCACCGGGTGGACAAGGTCGAAGACGTGTTGTCCGAAGGAGACAAGCTGGACGTGAAGGTGATTTCAATTGACGACCAGGGCAAGATTCGACTTAGCCGCAAGGCGACGTTCGAACCGCCCCCCGGATATGTGGAACCGCCGCCGCGCCATTCACGGGGCCCGCGAAGGCCCAATCGGCGCTGACCCGCCTGGCAAGCCAGAGGTCGGCAGAAGGCGATCGGCAACTTCCGGTCGTCTTTTTTGGTTTTGCGAAGTTCGGACAGAATCTCGCACATCCGCGCCCGTCGCCAAGAGCGGCGGAAACGGCGTGAAGGGAGTCTCCGCCGTCGATCGCGTGACTCCGAGAGGACCCCGATGGCTGAGCCCATTTCGATTTCAAGGATCGCAGAATACAACGGGCGCACCGTCCTTCTCCAGGGCTGGCTGCATAACAAGCGTTCCAGCGGCAGGCTGCGCTTTCTGCAACTGAGAGACGGAACGGGCGTGGTGCAATGTGTTCTGTTCAAGGGGGACGTGTCGACCGACCTCTTCGAACGCTCCGCAGGCCTGACCCAGGAGTCATCGCTGCGCGTGAAGGGGGTTGTGCGCGAGGACGAGCGCTCGCCGCTTGGCTTTGAGATCGGTGTTACCGATATCGAAGTGGTCCAGGAATCGGAACCGTATCCCATAACGCCAAAGGCCCACGGAACCGCCTTTCTGATGGATCATCGCCATCTCTGGCTGCGTTCCTCCCGCCAGCACGCCATTTTGCGTGTGCGCAGTGAAGTCATTCGGGCGTGCAGGAATTACTTCGACGAACGAGAGTTCGTACTGACGGATTCTCCAATTTTTACGCCATCATCCTGCGAAGGAACAACAACGCTATTCCAGACCGACTACTTCGACGACCAGGCCTATCTGACCCAGAGCGGACAACTGTATCTGGAAGCCAGCGCCATGGCCTTTGGAAAGGTCTACTGCTTCGGGCCGACGTTCAGGGCCGAGAAATCGAAAACCCGGCGGCACCTCACGGAATTCTGGATGGTTGAGCCGGAGGTGGCGTACCTGGATCTGAACGGGGACATGGATCTGGCGGAGGACTTCGTCTGCACCGTGGTACAGCAGGTCCTGAAGTTCCGGCGGAAGGAACTGGAAGCGCTTCAGCGGGATCTCGAACCGCTCGAACGGGTGAAGAAGCCGTTTCCAAGGATCTCCTATACGGACGCGGTGGACGTCCTGAATCGGAGCGGCGTTTCACACATGTGGGGCGACGATTTCGGCGGCGACGAGGAAACCGCACTGGCGGAACACTTCGATCGTCCGGTCCTGGTGCACAGGTATCCGGCCTCCTGCAAGGCCTTCTATATGAAGGGAGACCCGGACGACGGCCGGCTGGCGCTTTGCATGGATATGCTGGCGCCGGAGGGATACGGAGAGATCATCGGCGGCGGTCAACGCGAGGACGATCTGGAGGAACTGCGGCGTAAGATTGCCGAACACAGACTCGACGAAACACCCTTTCAATGGTATTTGGACCTCAGACGCTACGGATCGGTACCCCATGCCGGCTTCGGCCTGGGAATCGAACGGACCGTAGCATGGATCTGCGGGTTGCGGCACGTAAGGGAGACCATTCCGTTTCCCCGGATGCTGCAACGGCTTTACCCATAACAGCCCGTTGAAAAAGCCCATATGCCTCGCCTGCAGAGCGACTTTATCAACGGACTGATAAACAGTAAGTACAGGGAGCCGTCAGATGGCTGAAAGTGGATACGATTTTGAAGCGATCGAGTCAAAGTGGCGCTCACGCTGGGAGCAGACCGGTATCTACCGGAGCGGCGTGAAGGAAGGCCGGCCGAAGCATTATGCGCTGACGATGTTGCCGTATACTTCGGGAGACCTGCATATCGGACACTGGTATGCGATGGCGCCTTCCGACGCGCGCGCGCGATGGATGCGGATGAAGGGGTATAACGTCTTGTTTCCGATAGGGTTTGACGCGTTCGGACTGCCGGCGGAGAATGCAGCCATCGAACGGGGTATTCATCCTGCCAAATGGACGATGGACAACGTCGATCGAATGCGGCGACATTTGAAGAGAATGGGCGCGATGTTCGACTGGGAAAGGGAGATCGTTACGTGTGAACCCGAGTACTACAAGTGGACGCAGTGGCTCTTCCTGCAGTTCTTTCGCCATGGATTGGCCTATCGGAAAAAGGCCCCGGTGGACTGGTGCCCGCGCTGCAATACGACGCTTGCCAGGGAGCAGGTATGGGGTGACGATCGCCACTGTGAACGATGCGATACGCCCGTGGTGAAGAAAGACCTGGATCAGTGGCTGTTCCGGATTACGAAATACGCGGATTCACTGCTGGATTTCTCGGGCCTGGACTGGCCTGACCGGGTCGAAACGATGCAGACCAACTGGGTCGGCCGCAGCGACGGGGTGGAATTCGAATTGAACGTGAAGGGTTCGGAGGCGTCGTTTCGGGTCTTCACCACACGCGCGGATACGATTTTCGGGGTCACGTTTGCAGTACTGGCGCCGGAACATCCGCTCGTCGAGAGGATCACAACCCGGTCCCGGTTGGCCGAAGTCGGGGCGTACCGGGAAAAAGCGGGCCGGCGGACCGAAATCGACCGGTTGTCGCTGGACAAGGAACGGGACGGTGTCTTTACCGGAGCATACGCGATCAATCCGATGAACGACGCCGAGGTGCCCATCTATATCGCCGATTACGTGCTTACGACGTACGGAACCGGCGCGATCATGGCCGTGCCGGGACACGACGAACGGGATTTTGGCTTCGCAAAGCGGTACGGATTGCCCGTTCCGACGGTCATTGCGCCTCCGGACTGGGATGGCCAACCTCTGCGGCGGCCCTACGAGGGCAAGGGTACGCTGGTCAACTCCGGCCGGTTCAGCGGCATGCCGTCGGAGGATGCGAAGAACGCGGTGGCCGAAGACCTTGAAGATCGGGGACTCGGCGAGCGGAAGGTCAATTATCGCCTGCACGACTGGCTGATTTCCCGGCAGCGGTATTGGGGGTGTCCCATTCCCATCATCTATTGCGCTGAGTGCGGCGTGGTGCCGGTCCCGGAGTCGGACCTTCCCGTAAGACTTCCGGAAGATGCGGAGTTTCTTCCCACGGGCGAATCTCCGCTTAAACATCACGAAGGGTTTCTGAATACGACCTGTCCCGGGTGCCATGGGGAGGCGCAGCGGGAAACCGATACGATGGACACGTTTATGTGTTCTTCGTGGTATCAGTACCGGTACCTCAGCCCTGACTACGGCGCGGGTCCGTTTGATCCGGAAGAGGGGGCGTACTGGCTGCCGGTGGATCAGTATACAGGCGGCATCGAACACGCCACGATGCACCTGCTCTATACACGTTTCTTCACAAGGGCGATGCGGGACATGAAGCTGATCGCCACCGACGAAGCCGAACCCATGGTCCGGTTGTTCAACCAGGGAATCATCCTCGGCGAGGATTCAGAGAAAATGAGCAAGTCGCGGGGAAACGTGGTAAACCCGGACGACCTCATCGATGCGCACGGCGTTGACAGCATCCGAGTGTATCTGATGTTCATCAGTCGCTGGGATCAGGGGGGACCGTGGAATTCGGCGAGCATGGGAGGCGTACCACGGTTTCTGAACCGGGTCTGGTCGCTTGTCGTGGAGCCGGCGGCGTCGAAAGGCGAACCTCCGGGCGATGCGGAGACAACGGAATTGCGCAGGATCACCCACCAGGCAATCAAGAAGGTCTCAGAGGATCTGGAATCATTCGACTTCAACACCGCCGTCGCCGCGTTGATGACCTGGGTCAACCGGCTGGGCAAAGCGAAAACCGATGCCGCCATCGAGTCGGATGCGTGGACCGATGCCATTCGCGCGCTGTGCCTTCTGCTGGCGCCTTTTGCGCCGCATCTGTCGGAAGAATTGTGGGAACGCATCGGGGAGAACTACAGCGTCCACGAGCAGGCATGGCCGGAGTGGGACGAAGACCTCGCGCGTCCGGCAACCATTCAGATGCCGGTGCAGGTCAACGGCAAGGTCCGCGCGCGGTTTCAGGTGGAGGTGGATGCGGAGGGCGACGACGTGCGGCGGCTCGCACTGGAACAGCCGAATGTTAAAAACCATCTTGAAGGCAAGGCGCCCAGGAAGGTGATCGTCGTTCCCAATCGCCTCGTCAATATCGTGGCATAGCAGCCCGGACGGGCGTTTTCATCGGGCCGTCAGGCAAGAGACCCGGAATCGTCGAGCGATTCCGGGTCTCTTTCATCGCCCGCGTATTTGGGAAAAACCAAACGGGCGGGGTAGGGGGGAGGTCGCTTTTTCCCGATGGAAAGGCACTAGGCGCCCGGGCGACGGTAATACGGCCGGCGAACCACCCTCGCACGTAGCCGCCGGTTTCGGATGGCCACGTGCAGTTCCTGATCCCGCCGCGCAAGCTTCGGGTCCACAAAGCCCATGGCAATGATCTTGCCGGTCCAGGGTGAGACGGACCCGCTGGTGATCTCACCCGCAACGCTGCCGTCCGGACGACGAATGTCGTAACCCTGGCGGGGAATGCCCCTGTCGATCATTTCAAGCATCACCAGCCGCTTGCTGACGCCGCTTTTCAGCTGTTCCCGGATCGCTTCCGAACCGATGTAAGAACCGCTCTTCGCCACGGCGAAACCGAGATTGGCCTCCAATGGGGACGTTTCCTCGTCGAGTTCGTGCCCGTACAGGGCCAGCGATGCCTCCAGCCGGAGCGTGTCACGGGCTCCAAGGCCGGCGGGTACGGCTCCTGCGTGCCTGCCCCCGTCAAGAAGTGCGCACCACAGCGATTCCACATCATTCGACCCCGCGAAGATTTCAAATCCGTTTTCCCCCGTATAACCGGAGGCCGCAATTGCAACGGGTATTCCCGCAACGGCACAGGGGCGTACTTCGTGGAAACGAAGGGCGCCGACGTCGTCCGGCGTCAGCCCTGACAGGATTTCAGCCGCTGCAGGACCCTGGAATGCCAGAAGGGCCCCGTCGTCAAACCGGTTCTCCAGACGGATGCCGCTCCGGCCGGCGCCGGCGGAGCGAATGTGCGCCCAGTCTTTCTCCCGGTTCGAGGCGTTGACAACGAGCGTATACGCGTCCGGACCCGTCCGATAGACCATCATGTCGTCAATCGTACCGCCGCGTTCGTTAAGGAGAAAGGAATACTGGCATCGGCCGACGTCCAGCTTTCGGACGTCGTTGGCTGCCAGATACGCCAGAAAATCCTTCGCGCCGGTCCCCGAGACATGGACCTGCCCCATGTGGCTGACGTCGAACAGACCCGCCGACGTTCGCACCGCGCGATGTTCCTCGATGATACCCGCATACTGGACCGGCATCTCCCAACCGCCGAATTCGACCATTTTGGCGTTCAGTTCGAGGTGCTGCCGGTAGAGTGGGGTGCGTTTCAGGGTTGTGTCGTCCACTTGTGTATCCTTCCGCAACGGATTGCCGACATGTGATTCGCCCTTGAATTCAGGAATGAAATTTCTTATAATAATTCAGGAAAATATTTAGAATAGTCAAGTGACGGAGGAATGATGTCCGACGCCCCGATTGCCCAGTCTGAGCACCTGACCATCGAACAAGCCGCGAATTTGTTGAAAGTGACCACGAAAACAGTGCGAAATTATATAGATCGTGAATATCTGAAGGCCGTGAAGTGGAATGGCGCGTGGAGAATCCCAAAGGGAAATATATTAGAAATTTACAGGAAAAAATATGGAAAAATGTTGGAGCCGGAAAGACTGGAAGGACTCCGGAACGAATCCCTCGTCCAACTCGATCGTAACGACTACGACCGGTTGCAGCGGCGAATCGGCAAACTGGATGCGGTCGAGCGGTTGCTGATGGAACGGACGGCCGAAATCAAGGCGATGAACGAACGGCAGGCCCAGCTTGAAGGCTCGTCCGCATCCGGTTGGACCGAAGCGCGAAAATACAAGGATGACGTTGAACGAATGCGCGAAAATCTCCTGGCATCGGAAAAATCCCGCGAGGAGACGGCATTGACGGCGCATTGGCTCAGAAAAGAGCTGGGCCGGCTCGGGCAGGAACGGAAGTCCCTGGAAGAAAAAAACAGGGTGCTCGAAAACAGCTGTGAGGCATTTAAAGAAGACCTGGCAGGCAAGAATCGGGAGATTGGACGTCTGAAAACCCGATTGTCCACGCTACAGGACAAAACCGATAAAAACAGGCCTTTCGAGTAGTGCAATGCCCAAGAGCGGGGCAACAGTCCTGTTTTCACAGCATCAAGTTTACATAATATATCTTATACCGGTTTGTTGTGGTCTTGTCCGGATGTGTAATACGGCAACCGATGCATGTGATTCTTTACGATGAGAGGTCAAGCAACGCGATCCCCCGTGCAGTGGCGCACACGAACCCGCCTTGTGCCGCGGCGAGCGAGGTCACGTTCGCGGGCATTTCCAGAAAGCCCTGGCAGCGTCCCTCGACGTCGTACGTCCGGATTTCCCGGCGGTTGGCCGCAACGGCGATTGTGCCCCGGGACTCGGCCAGCGCGTGGATCCACTGCGCTTCGTGGCGCTGCCATTTCAGATTGCCGCCGAAATCGAACCCGTAGAGCCCGCCGAGTTCACATGCCGCGACCAGTACATCGTCCAGGACGACAAGCCCCGTGATTTCCCCAACCAGGTTTATTTGCCAGACTTCAGCGCCGTCCTGGGGTTTGACGGCGTAGATCCAGCCGTCCTCCGTACCGTAAACGACTTCCAGAACGCCGTCGCTGTCCAGGTCGC
>CAZKDZ010000293.1:0-5855 GCA_964551635.1 uncultured bacterium
GGAGAATCAAAGGATACCGAGTCCTTCCCACACTCAGACTTGCCCTACGCAATCATCTCAAACTCGACCATCACTCTCAAGAAGCCTTCGCCGCAGACTAAACGCCTCTCCTTTTTCAACTAAAAATAGTACTTGCCCTAAGACGGAGGTTCGGGCTGCTATTGGAGGGGCCTCGCCGAAAAAGGTCGTTGAAGACGCGCCTGAATCGCCGAGAGAAACAGCAAGACGTTTATTGGTGAAGCGGGGCGTGGCGGAGTAGCCAGTTGTTCCTTTTTCGCTTAGGAGGGCACTATGGGCTTTGCATCAACAGTCGTAACAACAGCCCACAGACTGATTGATATGGTTACCCCTGGTAAGCCTGCGAAGGACGTCGACGACGAGGCAGTTACGGAACATCCAATTGACGACGTGGACCTGGCCCTCTGTGATATAGCCAATGCTGACGAGAGGGCCGGTCGTGGTGAGGTCATGTCGGATTCAGAGATGGTGAGGTACTTTCCCAATAGCGCCCGCCGGCGCCGGGAGAGACCTGCCCTGACGCCGCCCTGAGTCGCCAGCAGGAGACCTCATGCCAAGACTATCCGTCTCTCATTTTGAATGAGCTACTCCGGATAATCTGGCAAGAACCTTCGCCAGATCAGTCCTGGGAAAGCGCAAGCAAGCGCAGAAAGCGAACAACGGCAATAAACAAGAGGAAACCCAATGCCCCAGATCGAACCCACGCCTCCAGAGAAGAAATGAGAAACGCCCGCGGACTCCCCCGGCGTTTCTTTTAGGAACTCAGTATCTGTCAGGTTAAGTAAATAAGCTCCTTTATTAGAGTGAATGGCTCAGCTAAATGGTTCGACGACCGAAAAAGACCTACCCCGAAGACCCCTTTGATCCCTTTTCGAAACTGACGTGGGACAATCTTGAAGAATGGTCCGGCAGTCGCATATTTGACGGCTCAGAGGGGACCGAACCTGAGCAACGCTTCAAACTCGCCGACGTTTCATCTGTCTCAAACTCACACCTGTGATTTAGCCTGACCCTATGAACGTCAAAGACCGTCTGTTGCTTTCCGGCCGGAACCTCCTCGGCTGCCTGTCGCGCGACGACGGCTACCTGCCGTACTGGCACATGGCCGTCGACGGGGAGCTGCGCGCCGTGTACCAGTTTCGGCCGTACTGCACCGGCCACAACGTCGGACGCTGGTGGAACACGATGCTGCGGCTCGAGCGCGCCGCTGGCTTCGAGATCCCAGCACAGATTGAAGCGGCGATGCTGGAGAACAGCCGGCGCCTGTCCGACAACGCCAGCGGCATCTTCCTCGAGGACGTCGATCCCCGGGACCCGGCAACCTGGTACATCCACTCCTACCGCGAGACCATGCTGTCCTTCGGACTGCTTGTCGAATACCGCGGCAGCGACCTCGCCGCCGAGTGGGGCCGCCGGGCGATCGAGGGGATGAGCCGCGCCAGCCGGGACCCGATGGAATGGAGGTTCTCGTTCGACGGCGGACCTGAGCGCGCAAAGCACGGTAACAGCGCCGCCCCGGCCTACACCCACGGCCGCGCCATCGAGGGCCTGCTCTGTTTCCACTCGGCTACCGGCGAGCGGGCCGCCCTCGAGGAAGCGGAGCGCCTGGCCGATTTCCACTTCGAATTCCTGCTCAACGCGGACGGCAGCCTCGCCGGGGGCTGCGGCCACCACACCCACTCGTACCTCAACACCCTCCGCGGCCTGCTGATGCTGGCCGAACTCCAGGGTTCGCGCGAACGCCAGGAGTTGATATACAAGACGTATCAGGATGCCATATCCGGGATGATCACCCGCTCAGGGTTCGTCACTCACGACATTGGCAACCGCTATGGCGGCGACATCGCCTCGGCCGGGGACATCGCCCACGTCGCTCTGCTGCTGTGGGACCTGTTCGCCGACCCCGGACTGCTCGACGATTCCGAGCGCATCGCGCGTGCCCGCCTATTCCCCGCACAGGTGCGGGAACCGGTACCGATCCGGCCTGCCGTAGCAGATGACTCCCGCGACTGCTACCGCGACCTCCCGAACCGCTTCATGGGCGCCATCGGCGGCTCGGTAGGCCACGTTCGCGGCCAGACCTGCGTCACCGATTTCACCGCCGCTACCCTGCACAGCCTCATCGAGCTCTGGGACCGGACTGTTGACGTCGAGGAGGAGATCGTCCGCGTCAACTTCCACTTCGACCGCGAACTGCCGGAGGTGGAGGTGAGGGCGGATCGCGATGAAAACGCGGGGCGGGTCACCGTGGTCAACCGAACCGGAAAGGAACTGCGGCTGCGTTTCCCGGGCTGGGCCGATGAGGCGACGTGCTCGGTGACCGTTGACGGACGGCCTGTCGGGACAACGGTGGAGAATGGGTTCGTGGTCGTGCCGCAGGGTGAAGGGGCGACGACCAGCGAGCTCCGCTTCGCTGTTCCCGAGTACGAGGAGGAGGAGCTGTCGCGGGACGCGTCCGCCGAAGAAGAGACGGTGACCTTTTGCTGGCGCGGCGACGAGATCGCCGGCGTCAGCAGCGGCGGGCCCTACATGGCGCCGCATCCGGTATTGCGCAGGTCGCTGCTATAGGGAGGTTGTGGGGGCCTGGCGCGGCCTGCCGATCGCCCGATAAAAGGGTGATCGGCAGGTGGAGACGAGGCGAAGGGATATGAAATAACAATGCCCGCCAATTTGGGATTCAGGCAGGCTGTTAATCGTGTTACGGGAGAACGGGTTCATCCAGAGTGTCGAGTCGTGTCTTGTTCGCAGTAATACGTTCTCCGAAAGAATCCAGGTGAGCATCGATTCTTTCCAGTTTTCGATCGATATCCTGTCTTAGTTCTCGAATATCGGCTTTGAGGCTATTCATATCAGCTTTGAGACTGAACATCGCAATGAAAATGGCTGCAAGTGCAACTATAGTAGGTGTATTCATCTTGAGCACGTTACTCCACGTGGTGTTTCCTCCGTTTATTGCGTACTCCCGTTGTTGTCAATTGGAAGTCTTCTCCGCAAAAGTACCGGATAGAATTAACCTTGTCAAGACGGTTTGTTGAAAAATTGTGGAAGGTAATGGGCATGAGGCGAGGTCGTCCGAGGGGGAGAATTTCAATGCCGAAAACAGCAATTATCACTTTGCCAACATTTGTATATAACCCCTTTTTTTCTAGTGAGTAATGGAACGAGATGGCTTCTCGAACGAAAAAGACCAAACCTGAAGAGCCTGTTGATCCCTTTTCGGAACTGACGTGGGACGATCTGGAGGAATGGGCCGGCAGTCGCATCGTGGCGCGGGGTCGGTCCTATCAGAGAAGAGGGGCTGTTCGGGAGTTGAAACGCGACGAAACGGGCCCGTTGGTCGCGTGGGTTGCGGGCAGTCGCCTCTACGTTACCAGGGTGAGCATCGACGGAAGCAAGGATCTAACATCCGAATGCACATGTCCCTACTGGACGACGTGCAAACACGCGGTGGCCGTCGTGGTGGAATATCTGGAGATGACAAAAAAGGGGACCGCCGTCGGCCGGGTTGAGGCGGACGACCCGCGCCTCGACGAGTTGGACGCAATCAATGAAGACGACGACGAACCGCTGGAATTCGACGTGGAGGAGGACCTGGAAGAGGAGCCGCTGGAAATCGACGTGGATGAAACTGACGAGAAGCTCGTCGAGAAGGATTCGGGAAGCGTCGAGACCGGGCAATCCGGGGACAGTTCCTTGCGGGCCTACCTGCAAGAGTATACCAAGGCCGAACTCGTAGAGCTGCTGCTGGAACTCTCCGAAATCCACGACGAAGTGCGCCAATCTCTCGAAAACCGCCGCAGCCTGACCTCAGGCGAGACCCGAAGAGTCCTGAAGATCATCCGCTCCGAGATCGCGACCCTGGAAGAGCCCGCATGGGAAAGCCGTCATTACGGGTACCAGGTGCGCAATACGGATCGCCTCAAGGCGATGCTTCAGGCGCTGGTGGCGTCCGGACAGGCTGACGCCGCTGTGCGACTGGGACCGGAACTGCTGGCCGCAGGCACCCAGGCACTGGAATACGAGCACGAGGCAGAGTCAAGCGAAGCCATCGGCGAATGCCTCGACGTTCTTTTTCGGGCCCTGGATAGAACATCCATGTCACCAGCGGACCGGATCGAATGGGTCCTGGACATAGCCCTGGCAGACGAGTACGAGCTTTGCTGCGAAGGATTCGAAAATCTTTGGAATGAAGAGTATGTGAAGAGCGATTGGTCTGAGGTGTGCGACCGCCTTGCGCAACTTCTCAATGACCGTGAGCAACCTCCAACTGATGATGAGCTTTCGCCTGACTACAGGCGGGATCTGATCGGCGACTGGCTCATTCACGCCCTGGAAAAGGCCGGCAGGCGGAAAGAAATCGTCCCTCTTTGCAAGCGCGAAGCCCCCATCACCTTCAGTTACAATCGCCTTGTGGATCGACTGATGGCCGAGCGCGAGTGGGACGAGGCGCGACGATGGTGCCGGCAGGGGCTTGAGGCGATTCCCGACGGGTTTGCAGACCTGCACGCGGAGCTTCGAGATCAACTACGGACGATCAATCAGCACATCGGCAATCCGCTCGCCGGGCTGGCCCTGGACGCGGAGGAGTTTTTCGCCAGACCCGGCGCGGAGGGTTTTCAGGCACTGTGCAACGCCGCTCGTGGGCTGGGCGTTGGCGAGGGTGTCGACGCGTGGGGACGGTACTATCTGCACACCGGCCGGCGACCTCGCAGGGGAAGGAAACGCAAGAGCGACCCGGAGATGGACTGGCCCCTGCCGGCTCCGGAAGTCGAAATGCCGGCGCCACGTGGCGAAGTCGAGGCGCCCATGGTCGACGTGCTGATGAGGCTGGCCATTGCCGAGAAGAAGCCGAACGAGGTTGTGAAGTGGTACGACCATGCCGGAAGGACAAGAGATACGTTTTGGATGTATGACGTCACCCCCGACGACGAGGTAGCCGACGCCATTGCGTCGACTCATCCCGACCGGGCCGTGGCGATCTGGAAGGAATTGGCCGAGAGCGAGATCGCCCGTGTAAAGCCGAGGGCGTACGAGGATGCGGTTCCGTATCTGCGCAAAGTCAGAGACGTGCTAACCGGGTCGGGCCGCGACGGGGAATGGCAGGAGTACCTTGCCGCCTTGCGACAGCAGAACAAGCGCCGGCCCCGGTGCATGGAGCAGCTGGACCGGCTGGAGGGCGGACGCCGGCGGATTCTGGACGGTTAAGTCCGGTGGGCCGGTTCGAGTATCCGGATTGAAAAGAACGAAAATAACGGAGGTGATCCATGGATATGAACCTGAAGGGAAAAGTCGCCCTTGTAACGGGGGCGAACCGGGGCATCGGTCTTGCAACGGCGTTGGGTCTGGCGGCGGAGGGGTGCGACGTTGCGATCTGCGCACGGCGGGAGGAAACGCTCGCAGCGGCCGTGCATCAGATTGAGCCGCTCGGCGTCCGCGTCGCCGCCATTCAGGCCGACGTGCAGAATCCTGAAGACGCGGGGCGGTTCGTGGACGAGGCCGCGGCACAGCTTGGCGGGATCGATGTTCTAATCAACAACGTTGGCGGCCGGTCCGGCGACAGGTTCATGGATTCGACGCACGAGGATTGGGTGGAGACCTTCGACAGGAACGTGTTCCACGGCGTGCGGCTGACCCGGCTGGTGGTCCCTCACATGCGGGCTCGTGGCGGGGGGTCTGTGGTGTTCATTTCCTCCATCTCGGGATGGATTCCGCAGTTGAGCGGGGCGGTGCAGTATGGCGCATCCAAGGCCGCTCAGATCTTCATGGCCGAACCCATCGCGCTGGAATTGGTGCACGACCGCATCCGCGTGAACGTGGTGTCGCCCGGATCGATCATT
>CAZKDZ010000294.1:0-6675 GCA_964551635.1 uncultured bacterium
CGCCTTGACCGTCACTTTTTCGCTCGCGCTCGGGAACTCACCGGTAATTTTAAAACAGCTTCCAAGACGGAGGGGAGCGGACGCCGGAAACAAAGCGCCACCCCCGTTGATCAGGGGATGGCCCAGGGCGAGGCGGGAAAGTTTTTCAATACCGGTAGAAAAAAACGTTCAAAAACCGGATACGGGACCCAGTGGGAACAACAGTTTTTCGCCGCGAAGGATTCCGATCGCCACGCGGAAACCGGCTGCTTCGATACCCGGCGGGGGCACGGCTGCGGCCATTCCGATACCGGGCGTAAACCCCGGCCGGCCGGTCCGTCATCCGAAAAGGGACATCATACCTCGCCAGCCGGGCGAATTGATGAACGGACTGTTACAGGGTTACTTGTACGACTCGGCGATGTTTCTTCCCATGCTGATTTCGCCATTATCGATTCGCAGGTTGAACCCGCAGTCTGGATTGCTGCAAACCCAGGCCTTGTAATGTATGGGCGCGCCGTCACGCCCGTAGTCTGACAAAGGAAGCAGAACACCCTTATCACACTTCAGACACTGTGTAAATTGACTCTCCATCCAGACCCTCCCGTCCACTGGAATTGTGGCTCCTCCCGAAATGCGCTGCAATAACCGGACGCCACCCGGCTCCACAGGTCGACGATACCCAATGGCCATGCGAAACACGGACGCCGGAAACCACTGGCCCACTTTATATTATCAGACATTTAATTTTATGTAAACCCGCGTTTAAAGTCAAATTATTTTCTTTAATCAGCACGTGGTTCCGGCCTGCGGGAAACCGATTGACAATTTCGCTTCCCATACGTATCCTTATATGTCTTGCACGGCGCAAACCCGGTTCACATCCGGTCGCTGAAAACCTCCAACCGGACAGGCCCAGTGCCTGATCGGACGCCGATTTCGGACGGTTGATCCCGTTTGCGCGGAGCTCCCTGAACAGCGTTCCAACCTTCCCGGCTTTCTCCCGGAGACTGCACGCCCGTCTCCAGCCTCTATGTCATACGACTCCCAAAATCCACTCATTGTGCAGAGCGACATGACCGTTCTGGCGGAGGTCGGCGGGCCGCGCTATGAAGCCGCCCGTGACGTTCTGGCACGCTTCGCCGAACTGGAGAAAAGCCCGGAATACATCCATACCTACCGCATCAGCCCGCTATCGCTCTGGAACGCCGCCGCCGCAGGTCTCACGGCGGACGAAATTACCGGCGCACTCGAAACCTTCAGCAAATACGACATCCCCCAGAACGTCTCGGTTGAAATCCGGGAGACCCTTGGGCGGTACGGTCGAATTCGACTGGAACGATCCGGGAACGACCTCATCCTATCCGCCGACGACCCGCTGCTCATCACCGAAATCTCACGGCACAAGTCGGTGCGGCCTTTTTTGAATAGCCGGATTGATGCTCGGCGTCTCAAAGTCGACCTGCTGTACCGCGGCCACCTGAAGCAGGCGCTCACTCGAATCGGCTTTCCTGTCAAGGACCTCGCCGGGTACGTACCCGGCCGGCGGCTGGCGCTTCGGCGGCTTCCGAACGCCCGCTCCGGCTTACCGTTCCGGCTGCGCGACTACCAGCGGGAGGCGGCGGAGATCTTCCACGCGGGCGGGGGACCGGAAGGCGGCAGCGGGGTGGTGGTCCTGCCCTGCGGCGCGGGCAAGACCATCGTGGGGATCGCCGCGATCGAACGCCTGCAGACGCAGGCGCTCATCCTCACCACCAATATCACCGCCTCGCGCCAATGGAAAGCGGAACTCCTGGACAAGACGGACCTGAAGGCGGACCAGATCGGCGAATATTCGGGAGAGGTCAAGGAGATCCGTCCCATCACCGTCGCCACCTACAATATCCTCACGTACAGAAAGAAAAAGGGCGACCCGTTTCCCCATTTCGCCATCTTCAATCAGGGAAACTGGGGCCTCATCGTGTACGACGAGGTCCACCTGCTGCCCGCGCCCGTGTTCCGCTTTACCGCCGAGCTCCAGGCCAGGCGCAGGCTCGGCCTCACGGCCACGCTCGTACGTGAAGACGGGCTGGAGGCGGACGTCTTCAGTCTCATCGGTCCCAAACGCTTCGACGTGCCCTGGCGCGACCTGGAGTCCAAGGGCTGGATCGCCACGGCGGAGTGCCGCGAGATCCGCCTCCCGCTTCCCCAGCACCTGCGCCTGGACTACGCCGTTGCCGGCGGCCGCGGGAAGTTCAGAATCGCCTCTGAAAACCCGTCCAAGATTCCACTGGCCAGACAGCTCATCCGGCAACACGACAAGGATCAGGTTCTGGTCATCGGCAAGTACGTCAGTCAGGTCGAGGCGTTCGCCAGAGAACTGGGTGCGCCCGTCATCACCGGCAAGACCCCGAGCGAGGAACGCGACCTGTTGTACGCGCGCTTCCGGCAGGGGGAGATCCGGCTGATGGTCGTCTCCAAGGTGGCCAACTTCGCCGTGGACCTGCCGGACGCAAACGTCGCCATCCAGATATCGGGGACTTTCGGTTCCCGGCAGGAAGAAGCCCAGCGGCTGGGGCGCATCCTCAGGCCCAAGGCCAATGGCAGCCTGGCCCACTTCTACACCCTCGTTACGCGAGACACCCGGGAACTCGAATTCGCCCGCAAGCGCCAGATGTTTCTTACCGAGCAGGGTTACCGGTATTCAATTCGGGACGCCGCCGATGTCTTCAAGGAATCCGGCGCCGCTCCGGTCTGACCTTTCCGAAGCCGACGCCTTCCGCGCTGCACTTCAGATCACGCGCCCGCAGAACTGTCTGATCACCCTGGCTTCCGTGCTCATGGGCGGGTGGCTGGGCGTACACGCGCTGCCCGCGCATCTCTGGATCGCCGCGTTCTCCGCGGCGGCGGTCATGGCCGGCGGCAACGCGCTCAACGACCTGTGGGACCTGGAAACCGATCGCGTCAACCATCCCCGCAGGCCCCTTCCATCCAGTCGCCTTTCCCCCCGCGCCGCCGCCATCGAATGCGTAGTCCTGATGGCGCTCGGACTCGGCCTGAGCCTGTTTCTGCCGCCTGAAGCCATCGCGACCGCGGTCTTCGCGTGCGGATGCCTCGTGGCTTATAATCGACGGCTGAAACACATTCCTCTGGCGGGCAACGTTGTCGTAAGCCTCCTGTGCGGCATGGCTTTCTTCTACGGCGGGTTTGCCGTCGGCGCACCTTCAACCGCCGCCGTACCCGCCCTGTTTGCGACCGTCTACCATCTCGGCAGGGAAATCCTCAAAGACGCTCAGGATATCCCTGGTGACCGCATCGCGCCCGGCGCAACCCTGCCCCTATGCTGGGGGCCGGCCGGCTCCTGCCGCCTGGCCGCCGGGATCTATGCGATCCTGATTCTGCTCACCCCGGCGCCGTACATCCTGGGCCTCTACGGGCTCCCCTACCTCATCCTCGTTTGCCTGCTCGACGTCCTGCTCGTCTGTATCATTTTCTCCGTCCTCCGCGTTCCCGATGCACACCGCCTCCGCAGGATCAACCGGTTTCTGAAGGCGGGAATGATGCTGGGGCTGTTGGCCATCCTCGCGGGTACGCTTTGAAACGTCTTGTCTCACTACGTGTTTCCTGCGCAAAACGGGCTGTATTAGTGAGAACCTACGTGGCTTCGGCACCCCCCACCGCATCAGCCGTCGCCCGTCCTTCGACCCTTCGACAAGCTCAGGGACCGCAGGCTCACGGCAGGTTCAGCGACCGGCGAGGGGCAGGTTATGGGCCACCTAACAGCGGTTTAACGACATCCAATGAACCATACAACGCGTGGTCATTGAGCTTGTCGAAATGCCCGCTAATCAAAAGCCATTCGATCTTTCGCCGGCCCTTCGACAAGCTCAGGGGACGGCTCGGCTTCTGCGACTCCCCCCTTGAGGGGGAGTGATTATACCGTCGAACGAACCCCTGCCATTCTGGCCGATGGAAGCAACGCAGAGCCAAAAAACAGCTTTATCCACAAGAACGCGGGCACGGGCGAGAGACTTGCGTTTGGCTGACGGCATTCATTATCTTGATTCCGCCGCAAAAGCAGGTTTCTGCGACCAGCTTCGAAGGGAAATCATGTCCGAACAGGCCACGAAACGGATCGAGCAACTCGTCCGTGAGCTGAACGAACACAGCTACCGGTACTACGTCCTGGGCGCGCCCACGGTCTCCGACGAGGTATTCGATCGATTGCTTGGCGAGCTCGAGGCACTGGAATCCGCGCATCCGGACCTGGTTCCGCCCGATTCACCCACACGCCGCGTCGGTTCCGATCTGAGCGGTTCATTTCCCGCCGTCCGCCACGAAGTCCCCATGCTCAGCCTGGACAACACCTACTCGGAGGCGGATCTGGTTGAATTCGACGCCCGCCTCCAACGGGAACTGCCGGGGGAAGCCCTGGTTTACCTCGCTGAGTTGAAGGTCGACGGCGTCGCCCTGAGCCTTACGTACGAAAACGGACTGCTCGTCCGCGGCGTCACCCGCGGCGACGGCGTGCAGGGCGAAGAAATCACTTCGAATGTCCGCACGATCCGTTCCATCCCGCTGCGCTTGAGGGGATCCGAAGAGCCATGTGAGGTGCGCGGAGAAGTCTACCTGACCCGCGAGGATTTCGACGCCATCAACAAGGAAAGGGAGAAGCGGGAAGAACCCCTGTTCGCGAACCCGCGGAACACGGCGGCGGGCTCGCTGAAACTCCAGGACCCCCGGCTGGTTGCCGATCGCAACCTCAGCTTCTTTGCGCACGGGCTGCTGACGCCCCAGCCGCAACACGACCGCCATTCCGAAAGCCTGGACCGCCTGGAACGGCTGGGTTTTCCCGTAAATCCCGAACGACGGCGCTGCGTTTCCACCGATGACATCGTCGCGTACTGGCATGAGTGGGACCGGGACCGCGAATCGCTCCCCTACGAGATCGACGGAATTGTCGTCAAACTGGACGCCCTCGCCCAGCAGGCCAGGCTCGGCGCCACCGCCAAGAGCCCGCGCTGGGCATTCGCCTTCAAGTTTTCGGCGGAACGCGTCCGGACGCGGCTGTTGAAAATTGCCCTGCAGGTGGGCCGCACGGGTGTGGTCACCCCCGTCGCCGAACTGGATCCGGTGCTCCTTGCCGGCAGCACCGTCAGCCGGGCCACGCTGCACAATGCGGAGGAGCTCGAACGCAAAGATATCCGGGAGGGCGACACGGTTGTGCTGGAAAAGGGCGGCGACGTCATTCCCAAAGTGGTCGCCGTGGTCGAATCGGAACGTCCTCGGGACGCCCGGCCGTTCGATTTCCCCGAGACCTGTCCCGTCTGCAATTCCAACCTGGTGAAAGACGAGTCCGAAGTCGCGATCCGCTGCGTCAACTCGGGGTGCGCGGCCCAGTTGAAGGGGCGCATACGCCACTTCGCCTCCCGCACCGCGATGGATATCGAGGGCCTGGGACACGCGCTCGTGGACCAGCTCGTGGATACGGAACTGATCGGGGACGCGGGAGACCTCTACTCGCTCGACGTCGAGAGGGTGGCCGAACTGGAACGCATGGCCGAGACGTCCGCGCGCAACCTGAGGAAGGCCCTGGAACGCAGCAAGTCGCGCCCATTCCACAACGTCCTCTTCGCCCTCGGCATCCGCCACGTGGGCGCCACGGTCGCGCGAACCCTGGCGGACCACTTCGGTTCCATCGACCGTCTCCGAGAGGCTTCAGCCGAGGAAATCGAAGCCATTCACGAGATCGGCGGCGCGATCGCGGAAAGCGTCCATGCGTTCCTGAAGGACGAAAACAATGCTGCTGTGATCGACAAACTCCGGGAAGCCGGGCTCACGCTGGAAGGAGAAGAACAGACCGCGGCGGGCCCCAAACCTCTCGAAGGAAAGACCGTTGTCGTCACCGGCAGCCTCACCCGCTGGGGCCGGCAGCAGGCCCAGGACGCGGTCAGGGCCGCCGGGGGCAAACCCACCTCCAGCGTCAGCAAGAAGACCGACCTCGTCGTCGCGGGCGAGAACGCCGGCTCGAAACTGGAGAAAGCGAAGGAACTCGAGATCACAATACTCACCGAGGATGAGTTCGCCGCCAAGATCAGCGTCGAGTGACGACTAACTGACACGACAAACAGACGGTACAGCCATTACACGCCCGCAGGCGCGATATCACCGCCCCGACGCGGTGATTTCAGCCCTTTTCGCTTGACAGGAATCCGACGCTTTGTTACACTTCCTCCACATTGCCCAGCGGTGGGGCTGTAGCTCAGCTGGGAGAGCGCATGACTGGCAGTCATGAGGTCGTCGGTTCGATCCCGATCAGCTCCACCAATGAAATCAGAAACAGGCTTGCGCGACACCGCGCGAGCCTGTTTTGTTTGTACGACCTCTCCCGGCGCAGAGCGGAAGTCAAAGGCGACCTCTCCCGGCGCTGCGGTCAAAGGCGACCTCTCCCGGCGCAGAGCGCCGCCCTCTCCCGCGGGAGAGGGTCTGGCTGCTGGATAGGTGTCGCGAAATGCGACAAAAGGTACGCCGGTGGAGACATGATCGACTGGTGGGCGCGTAGCGCGATACGAGAATCCAGAGCTTTGAGGGTGGAGCGGACATTCCTGTCTGCTCACGTATGTCGGACCGGGAGATAAGACCCTTATGCCGGTCGGATTCAGCGAGGAAACCATTGGGCAACCAAAAGGGTTGGCCTTACATAGTTAGCAGGTAACC
>CAZKDZ010000295.1:0-11570 GCA_964551635.1 uncultured bacterium
AGTCGTATGGATCCCCGCCGATCAGATCGAAGTGGACGTGGATACCGATCAGGAAACCAACGGATGAAACCGGCCAACCTGCTGTTCATCCTCTCCGACCAGCACGCGCGCGACGTCGCCGGCTGCTACGGCCATCCGGTCGTACAGACGCCGAACATCGACAGTCTCGCCCGGCGCGGCACCCGCTTTTCCAGCGCCTACACGAACTGCCCCATCTGCGTGCCCGCCCGCGCGGCGCTGGCCACCGGGCAATACGTCCATCAGACGGGCAACTGGGACAATGCCTTCGCCTACGATGGCAGCGTACCGAGTTGGGGTCATCGTCTCCGGGAGCAGGGATTTCACGTCGCATCCATCGGCAAGCTGCACTTCCGCGGCGCAAGGGACGACAACGGCTTTTCGCAGGAGATCGATCCGCTTCACGTCGTGGACGGCGTGGGGGATATATTGAGTTGCATCCGGGAACACCCGCCGTTTCGCGACAAACGCTCGGCTATTCTCAACGCCGGCCCAGGAGATTCCACGTATCTTCAGTACGACGTTTCGAACGCCGATCGCGCGTGCGCCTGGCTTGCAAAACACCGGCACGATAAAAGGCCATGGGTGTTGTTTCTCTCCTTTGTCTGCCCCCATCCGCCCTACGTCGCACCGCCGGAACTCTTCGAGTCCTACCCGCCGGAATCGTTCCCGCTGCCCCCCCAGTGGCATCCGGACGACTGGCCCGATCATCCCGCCATACGGCGGTTCCGCCGGTTCTTTCATTACAACCGTGGCTTTACGGAAAACGAGCTGCGCAACGTCACGGCTGCCTACTACGGAGCCTGCACGCACCTGGACCGCCAGATCGGCCGCGTATTGAACGCGCTCGGGGACAACAATCTGTCTGATGCCACACGGGTCCTCTACACGTCGGATCACGGAGAATCCCTAGGCGCGCGCGGACTCTTCGGGAAATTCACGATGTACGAGGAAGCCGCCTCCGTCCCCCTCATCCTGGCCGGGCCCGACGTTCCGCAGGGCCGGCTCGCCCATACGCCCGTTTCTCTGGTGGACTGCTTTCCCACGGTGCTGGAATGCGCCGGCGCTACGCCGGAAGGCACGCGCCTACCCGGACGTTCCCTGTGGAATATCGCCGGGAATGTCGACGAGAATCGGACCGTCTTCAGCGAATACCACGCCGTCGGGTCCCGCAATGCCGCGTACATGCTCCGTGATCGAACGTGGAAGTACATTCACTACGTGGAGGAGCCGCCGCAGCTCTTCAATCTCGAAAACGATCCCACCGAAACAACAGACCTCTCAGGCTCTCCGGACCATCAGTCCATACTGGCGTCGTTCGAACGGCGACTGCGCGGACTTCTGGACCCCGAAGCCACGGACGCGCGCGCCAAAGCGGACCAGCTGGCGAAAATCGCATCGTTCGGCGGCGAAGACGCCGTTCGGAACAGGGGCGCGTTCGACAACTCGCCGGTGCCCGGCGAGACGCCGGCCTTCCGGGTCCACTGAGCGTCGAGAGGGAGAGTGGATCTTCATTCGGACATCAACGCCGAGATTCAAGACAGGGAGTGCGACCGTGACTGACGAAGAAAAATTCAGCTTCGACCTGGAAGGGTACCTGGTTGTAAAGGACGTTCTCACGCCGGACGAAATGAAGCCATTGAACTCCGTTTCGGACGGGTTCGCTTCCGAAGACGGCGACCGGGTCACGGGCACGAGTACGATCAGCCGCGTTTCTCAATGGGGCCCGGAATTTCAAGCATTGATGGATCACCACAGGATCGTGCCGTACCTGATCGAGTTGCTCGGCCCCAGATTCCGCATCGACCACGACTACTGCATCTTTATGAAGAAAGGGGCGGCGCGTGGCGGCCTTCACGGCGGCGAAACCGACAGCGAGGCCGACCACTGGTACAAATACAGGGACGGCGTGATGCGCAACGGTCTAACCGTGGTCACCTACTTTCTCTCTCCCGCACGGGCAGGAGACGGCGGGTTTGCCTGCATCCCGGGAAGCCACAAGTCCAACTTCATCGACCGCCTTCCACGGGATGTACGGAGATTCGAACGCGACGCCCATTACGTGGTACAGCCCGAAGCGGAGGCCGGCGACGCACTCATCTTCACGGAGGCCCTGATACACGGGACGAAGCCCTGGACGGCCGATTACGATCGCCGGGCTCTTCTTTACAAGTACAGCCCGGGACACTCCGCGTGGTCCCAGAGTTATTACGACCATGAGGAATACAGGTCCCTGACGGACCAGCAGCGTCGTCTCATGGCGCCTCCCTCAGTTGGACGACGACCGGAAACAGTCGAAACCCGCGACACGTGAAGCTGACTGTAAGAGGCTGCAGTACGCATCCTCCAGGCACGAACCGGGGCGCGCGAAGCCTGTTTCCACCGCTGTCGCGCACGATTCGTTCGCGACATACAGGAGATTCCGCAATGCCCGCACTCGAACCCTGTCCGCTGTTCATCAACGGGGTATGGGTCGAATCCGGCCGCAATGTGACGGAACCGGTATACAACCCGTCGGAAGGGATACAGATCTCTGCAACGCCCATGTGCGGCGCAGATGAAGTCGACCGCGCCGTCAGGGCCGCGGGCGCTGCGTTCCCGGAATGGGCCGAAACCCCCGCCGTCGACCGCGCCCGGCTCATGTTCCGGTTCAAGGAACTCCTTGAAAGACACTTTGAAGAACTCTCCCGGATCGTCACCCGCGAACACGGCAAGACCCTCGATGAGGCCAGAGGATCCGTCCGGCGCGGAATCGAAGTTGTGGAATTCGCGTGCGGGGCGCCCTCGCTGCTCATGGGCGAAGCCCTGGAAAACATCGCGCCGGATATCGACTGCGACACGATCCGGCAGCCCCTGGGCGTGTGCGCCGCCATCACACCGTTCAATTTTCCTGTCATGGTCCCGCTCTGGACCCTGCCTGTCGCCCTCGTGTGCGGAAACACCTTCGTACTCAAGCCTTCCGAGAAGGTACCCCTCAGCGCCATCCGCATGGTGGAACTCCTGGCGGAGGCGGGGCTGCCCCGTGGAGTCCTGAATCTGGTCCACGGCGGCCGCGAAGCCGTGGACGCCCTGCTGCATCATCCGGATGTGCGTACCGTTTCTTTCGTCGGCTCCACGCCGGTCGCCCGATACATCTATGAGACCGCGACACGCAATGGCAAGCGGGTGCAGTCCGCGGGGGGCGCCAAGAACTATATGGTCCTCCTTCCCGACGCAGAACCGGACGCCACGATCAATGCGGTTATGGGCTCCGCGTATGGCTGCGCTGGAGAGCGGTGCATGGCGGGCAGCGTCCTCGTTTGCGCTCACGACGCCGCTGAACGGTTTCTGCCACGCCTGAGCGACGCAGCGCGCGGTCTGCGCGTTGGTCCCACCGACCGGGATGCCGATGTGGAGATGGGGCCGCTCGTTACCCCCGAACACCTCGAAAGGGTGAGGGGCTCCATCCGGACCGGCCTTTCAGATGGCGCCGAGCTGATCGTGGACGGTCGCGACGTGGTTGTGGATGCCTGCCCCAACGGCTTCTACCTGGGTCCTACGGTCTTCGACCGTGTAACGCCCGGGATGCAGATCGCCCGGGAGGAAATCTTCGGCCCGGTTCTTTCGGTGATGCACACGGATGACCTGGATGACGCCATCGAGACCTGTAACAACAGCGGCTACGGCAATGCCGCGGTCCTCTTTACCGAAAGCGGGGGCGCCGCGCGCAAGTTCCGCCACCGCGTCAATGCCGGGATGGTGGGCATCAACACCGGTGTTCCGGCGCCAATGGCATTCTTTCCATTCTCCGGCTGGAACAACTCCTTCTTCGGCGACCTTCATGTTCAGGGCCATGAAGGCGTCTCCTTCTTCACCCGTCAGAAAGTGACCATCAGCCGGTGGGGTTGAACATTGAACAAACGCCTTCGGAAAATCTTCCTCGACGTGCTTTCTCTGCCCACGGCGCCCTTTCATGAAGACGCCGTCTCAGGATTCATCCGGAACTTTGCCAGGCGACGCGGGATCCCCGTAACGGCAGACAGGTACGGCAACATCGTGCTTCGGTACACACGGGGGGACAAGGCGGAGTCCGTCGCCCTCACCGCCCACATGGACCATCCCGGATGCGAAATCCTCGATGCCGACGGACGGGTCGTCACCGCGCGCTGGCTGGGGGCTTGCGACGAGCGTCATTTCCCCGGCGGCCGGCTCTCGATCGTCTCGGAAGGAAACGAGATATCCGCCAGGGCGACGTCGGCGCTGGGTGACGACAGGACCTTCACCGCCCGCGCGGCGCGTCCGCTCCCGAATCCCGGAGGCGCATTCGGGTACTGGGGCCTCACACCGGTTGCGTTCGACGGCGATCTCATACGGACGAAGGGCGCGGACAACCTGGCAAGCTGCGCGGCGATCCTGGCCGTAGTGGACAGGCTCAATCGCGAGAAAGCAGACGCCGACCTGTGGGGCGTCTTCACGCGAGCCGAGGAGGTGGGCCTGCTCGGCGCGGGCGGAATCGTACGCGCACGAACCGTACCAAAACGCGTGCCCGTTATCGTACTCGAGACCAGCAAAGCCCTTCCCGGCGCCGAAATCGGCGGCGGCCCCGTCATCCGCGTGGGCGATGCCATGAGCGTCTTCGATCCGCGGATTGAGTTCGCCATACACAGCACCGCGCGGGATCTCGCAAGGAAGAAGCGCAAATTCAGTTATCAGCGGCAGCTGATGAGCGGCGGCGTCTGCGAAGCCACGCTGTACGTCCTGTACGACATGGCGGTGGGTGCGCTGGCCTTCCCTTTGGGCAACTACCACAATCTGGGCAGACGCTGGCCGGCGGAGGAGATCATCTCCGCATCCGATGCGGCCAATATGGTCGACCTTTGCACTGCCGTGGCCGTCAACCCGCCCGTCGGAGAAACACGAAGTTCAATGAAGAAACGCTTTTCCAGTTCGTTCAAGTCCAGAGGAAAACGCCTGCTCGCATAGAAGGTGTCTTTACCCGTTCATTGCCGAATGCGGTCCTTCGAATCCATGCAATCCTACCTGCAAACCGTGCGCCTGTTCAACCGCGACGTCCGGCTGTACCTCGCCGCAACCATCCTCTTCGGCTTCAGCCTGTTCGGCGGGATCACCTCCCTGCTGCTCAACCTGTACCTGCTCCGCCTGGGATACGGACCCACGTTTGTCGGATGGGTGAACGCCACCGGCGCGTTCTCCTTTGCAGTCTTCAGTCTGCCGGCCGGGTTCATGGGGGCCCGATGGGATCCGCGCCGGGTCATGATCGCGGGTGTCGGTATAGCCATCATCGGCAACGGTCTGCTCTCGCAGGCTGAGCTTGTCGCCCCCGGCGCCAGAGACGTCTTTGTCGTAGCCGCCAATGCACTGGGGCTGCTCGGTGTGGCCCTATACATCGTCAACGGCGCTCCGTACCTGATGGGCGTTACCGGAGGGCGCGAACGCAACCACGTCTTCTCCATGCAGGGCGCCCTCTTCCCGCTGGCCGGGTTCTTCGGAAGCTTCGTAGGCGGCATTCTACCCGGCCGGATCGCGTGGCTGATGAACGTCGCCCCGCATCACCCCGCGCCCTTCCGCTACACGCTGCTCGCCGCCTCCGCTCTGCTCATTCCGGCCTTGTTCCTTCTCATCTCCATGCAGCGGCCTCAGGTCAGGCAACCACGGGAGAGTTTGGAAGAATCCGATGCGCCGTTCCCGCTCGGACTGATCGCGTTGATCTCGGTAGTCTCCCTCCTGCACGTTGCCGGAGAGGGCGCGGTTCGAACCTTTTTCAACGTCTACCTGGATGCCGGCCTTCAGATACCCACTTCCCTTATCGGTACGCTGACGGCCACGGGACAGCTTCTGGCAGTGCCCGCCGCCCTGACCCTGCCGTTTTTCACCGGTCGATTGGGCAATCATCCCACCCTCGTGTTGAGCGCCATCTGTACGCCCCTCATGCTGATTCCGATGGCCCTTCTGCCGCACTGGATTCCCGCGGGCTTCTGCTTTATGAACATTGTGGCTCTTGCCGCCATCCGCCGTCCCGCCTTCGTCGTCTACAATCAGGAAATTGTCGCCCATCGATGGCGGGCGACAATGTTAGGCGCTTCCTCGATGATGGCGGGCATAGGCTATTCCGTGATCGCGATGGGCGGCGGATACATCATTTCCACAACCGGATACCCCGCCCTCTTTATAACGAGCGCCGCGTTTACGGCGCTGGGCACGCTGATCTTCTGGGCCTATTTCCGCACTCCGCGCGGCGAATTCGCCCGGCCGCCGTCAAGCAACCCATCCTGAAGGAGACCCGCGATGGAATATCGAACCCTCGGAAAAACCGGGCTGCGCGTATCGGAAATCGGCTATGGCGCGGCCCAGATCGGCAATATCAACATGCCGGAAGACCGCGTTGAGACGGCCCTCAATGCCGTTCTGGACGCAGGTATCAATTTCATCGATACGGCCGCGATGTACGGACAGAGTGAAGCCCGTATCGGCAAGTTCATCTCCCACAGACGGGATGAATTCATCCTTGCCACAAAATGCGGCGACTACGTGGGTGAAACCGACGGCCAATACCACATCGTGAGGGACTACACGAGAGAGGGTATCCTTCGGACGATTGACGAGAGTCGAAAGAAGCTGAATATGGACGTGATCGACATCGTTCAGTTTCACGGACTGCCGGATCCGGATGACGACGACGAGGTGGCATTCGAGGCGCTGCTCGATGCCAGGGAAAGGGGCTGGACGCGGTTTGTCGGCGTTTCGGCAGACGGGGCCGCGGCTGCCGCTGCGGCGCTCCGATGGCCCCTCGACACACAGGAATTCACCTACAACATCCTCTACCAGGAATCCGCCGCCAATCTCATGCCCACCTTGAAGTCACAACGGATGGGTACCATCATCAAACGTCCCATTTCCAATGCCGTGTGGGAGCAGACGGAGCGTCCCAAAAGCGACTACATGGGCGGTCCCTGGGACCGTGCGCAATCCATCCCGCTGGCCGACCTGGCGGGTGAGATGCCCATTCTCGAATTCGTCCTGCGATTCACGCTTTCGCATCCGGACGTCTGCACCGCCATCATCGGCTCAACCAATCCCGATCACATACGCGCCAACGTCGTGATCTCAGACGGGCGACAGCTGCCCGATGACGTCGTGCAGAAAGCGGAAGCGGCGTTCAGGGAGCGGTTTGGCGGTTGATTCGGGGTGAGTAGACGACAGAGGTTTTTCGGTCGCAGCACTTGGCGGGATTCGGTCAATTCGACGTTGTTTGCAATTCAAAACAGGAATCGCCCCCGGGGTCGACCTGGGGGCGATTCTCACCACCTTGGCGCATTCGCACGTTCAGTGGCTCAATGGAAGAAAGTATCGTTTGTCGATCATGTCAAGTCATTTGCATGGCAAAGCCGCGCCAGGCACGAATACGGTACGATTCATAATATAAAAGGTTTACGTCAATTTGACGTAAACCTTTGTTTTTCATGGTCGGGGAGGCGGGATTCGAACCCGCGACCCCCTGCTCCCAAAGCAGGTGCTCTGCCGGACTGAGCCACTCCCCGATATATCTCGCCAGGAATTTTCGTCTCTTCGGAATATCCACAAAACCGCTACGGCGAGCAAGAAAAAAGGTGAATCAGTCACGCAGACCGTGGTCATTCAAATCGTATTCCGTTGCCCGCCATGAGGGTCCGGAATCATCCCATCGACGGCACGATCGACCGACCCCCAAAACAGCTCACCGCGTCTGCCGAGGTCCATGGATTTTACTTGCCCGGATTGAACGCGCAAGGTAATTTGGCGTGCGGTTGTCGTCGAGTCGTTTCCCTTTCCTTCTTCAGCAATTCCTTCACCTATGCCCGACAGACCCGTATTAATCATCGACGGCCATCTGGATATGGCCTTCAACGCCCTGTTCTACCGGCGCGACCTCACGCAACCGGTGCACGTGCTGCGCGAACGGGAAGACGTTGTTCGCGCCGGACTGTCGACCCATAAAGACTCGCTGGAACGACGTGCGGGCCTGGAGGACAAGCGCTACACGGTGACCGTAACCCTGCCCGAGATGCGCGCGGGGCACGTCGGCATCATGCTCTCCACCATCATGGCGCGCGTTCAGGCCCCCTCCATCGACTCCCACAACTCCGTACGCGCCCAATCGGTCGCGTACGCCAGAGGCCAGAGCCACCTCCACTATTACAGCGCGTTGGCCCGCCGGGGTGAAATCACGTTCATCAGAAACGGGGCGGAACTGGATGCCTGCGTGTCGTCCTGGCAGAACCCTGCGGACTCCACGCCGATCGGTCTGATTCTCACCGCCGAAAGCGCAGACCCCATTCTGGGGCCCGACCAGGTGAGAGACTGGTGGGACGCCGGACTGCGCTCGGTATCTCTTACCCACTTCGGAGCCAATACCTACGGCCACGGAACCGGTACGGTCGGAGGCCTCTATCCAACCGCCTATCCCCTGATGGACGCCTTCAAAGACGTGGGCATGGCCATCGACCTCACTCACGCGGCGGACCTCACGTTCTGGCAGATCCTGGACTATTGGGACGGACCGGTCCATGCCAGCCACTGCAACTGCCGGGCGCTCCTTCGCGGCCAGAGGCACCTGAGCGACGAGATGATCGGGGCCATAGTCGAACGCGGCGGCGTCATTGGAATGGTCTTCGCGGAACAGATGCTCAGCCCCTCCTGGGATTGGGACGATCCTTCAACGCATTACACCACCGCCACGCGGCCGATGAAGGCCGTTGTCGAACACATCGACCACATCTGCCAGCTCACCGGCAACAGCCGTCACGTCGCCATCGGCACGGATCTGGACGGTGGATTCGGACTGGAGCTCTCCCCCACGGACTACAACACGATCGCCGATCTCCAGCGGTTTCCGGCCATCCTGGAAGCTCATGGATACAATTCTGAAGACATCGACAACATCTGTCACGGAAATCTGATCAGGTTCTTCAAAGAGTCGTGGGCCTGATGCCGGCCGTCATTCCGGCGGTCCGTCTCTTGCAGCCCTCCGCGCTGTCTTCATAAAGGAATCGAATGCCGGACCGTCCGTACCTTATCGCAGACAGCCACCTCGACCTCGGATTCAGCGCCATTCAGGTCAACCGGGACCTCACGCAGCCGGCCGCGACCGTACGCGTCCACGACGCCGAACCCGTGATGCGCAGTTTCGGCAGCTGTACCGTGACGTTTCCTGAACTCCGCCGGGGCAACGTGGGCATCATATTCGGCACCATGATGTCCCGAACCGACCCGAACGACCGGTGGACCCGTACGGGCATGTACTGCCAGGATCAGTGTCACGGCGTAGGCAGAGGCCACCTCGCCTATTATCAGGCGATGGAACGCGAAGGCGTCATTCGTTTCATTCGTAATTCGCGGGATCTGGACGAGACGGTCGCCGCGTGGGAGGACCCCGCCCCCGATACCCCCATCGGTCTCGTGGTGGCGATGGAGAGCGCCGATCCGATTCTGGACCCGGCGCAGGTTCCCGAGTGGTACGATCTGGGCCTTCGCATGGTGAGTATTTCCCACTATGGGATCAGCTCATACTGCCATGGCACGGGCACCGAAGGCGGCCTCCTGGAACGCGGGAGACCCCTGCTGGACGCATTGAACGAGGCAGGGATTATCGTTGACCTCACTCACACCACGGACCAGGCCTTCTGGGAGATCCTCGATGTCTACGATGGCCCGGTGGCCGCCTCCCACCACAACTGCCGCGCCCTCACACCCGGCCAGCGCCAGCTTACCGACGAGATGATCGCCGCAATTGTCGAACGGGGCGGCGTGATCGGCGCCGCATTCGATGCCTGGATGCTGGATCCGGACTGGAACCGGGAGATTCCCTGCTGGGCCCAGAGTACCAAAGCCACGCTCGAAACCGTTGCCGACCACATCGACCACGTCTGCCAACTCGCCGGCAACGCGCGGCATGCCGGCATCGGTACGGATCTGGACGGCGGCTTTGGACAGGAACAGTCCCCGCGGGACCTCAACACCATTGCCGATCTTCAGAACCTGGTCGGCATCCTCCATCGCCGTGGTTACGACGAACCCGACGTTCGCAACATCCTCTCCGGCAACTGGGTCCGATTCCTCAAGGAAGTCTGGGGGTAGAGTCGACGCTTGAATCCACCCTGCCAGTGATTACAAGGCCGAACCCCAATGACTCCCAGACCGAACCTGCTACTCATCACCACCGACCAGCAGCGCGGCGATTGTCTCGGCTGCGACGGCCATCCTGTGCTCGAAACCCCCTACCTCGATGAACTGGCTGAGGGCGGCGCACGTTTCAGCCACGCATACACTTCCGTTCCCTCCTGCACCCCCGCCCGCGCCGGCATCCTGACGGGAATGGACCAGTGGAACCATGGTCGTCTCACCATGACCGGCGCGGACCCGCTGGAATACCCGGCCACCCTGCCCGGCGAACTCGCCGGCGCCGGCTATCACACACAGGCCGTGGGCAAGATGCACTTCCACCCCCAACGCAAACTCCACGGGTTCCATCATATGGTCCTGGACGAGAGCGGGCGGCGACTGGGCAACTTCGTCAGCGACTACCACGTTTTCTTCGAGAAACACAAAGAGGGCGAAACCGGCTACCGCGACCACAGCGTCGACTGGAATTCCTGGATGGCCCGTCCGTCCCATCTTCCGGAACACCTTCACCCGACGCACTGGACAGCGTCGGAGGGCATCCGGTTCCTCGAGAATCGAGATCCAACCAGACCCTTCTTCCTCTGGCTGTCTTTCGCCCGCCCCCATTCCCCGTATGATGCGCCGCAAACCTACTATGATATGTACATCGACAATTCACGGGTGCCCAGGGCGGCCGAAGGAGCGTGGTCCGCCCGCTATGACCGTCGAATCGCCGACGTGAACGCCCCGCGCACCCGTCGCACCGACACCGAAATCCATCGCGCGCGCGCGGCGTATTACGGCAACATCACCTTCATCGACCACCAGATCGGCCGCCTCCTGCACGAACTGCGCCGGCGCGACCCCGCGGCCTCGGCCAACACCCTCGTCCTGTTCACGTCGGACCACGGCGACATGATGGGCGACCACCACCACTGGCGCAAGACGTACGCCTATGAAGGCTCCGCCCGAATCCCGTTCATCCTCAGATATCCGGATGCCTGGGATTTTCCCCGTAACCGGACGCTGACTCAGCCGGTCGAGCTGCGGGACGTCATGCCCACGTTTCTCGATGCCGCGGGCGTTCCGGTTCCGGAATCCGTAGACGGCCTCAGTCTGCTGAGGCTTTCAAGGGGCGAAGACAACGGCTGGCGAGCGTTCGTACAGGGCGAACACACCACCTGTTACGACAAAGAACACGGGATGCAGTACGTTACGGACGGACGTGAAAAGTACATCTGGTTTCACCACACGGGCGCCGAGCAGTTCTTCGACCTGGAAGCCGATCCCCTGGAGTGCAACGACCTTTCGGCCGATCCCGACCGGCAACCGCGCATCGACGTCTGGCGTGAACGCCTGGCCGGGATCAACGAAGAACGCGGCGACCCCCGCGGCCGGGACGGCAGACTCGCGCC
>CAZKDZ010000296.1:0-10140 GCA_964551635.1 uncultured bacterium
GATCTCGCAGGTGGTCACAGGCCAAACGCCGTCCGTCGACCTCGAACTTCTGCGCGTGGACAGATTCGACAGACCCTGAGCGAAAGACGAAAAGACGCGAAACTACGAAACTACGAATAAACGAAACTACGAATAAACGAAACTACGAATAAACGAGACTACGAAAGACGAGACTGCGAAAGACGAAACTGCGCAACTACGGGAACACGTCTTACGGTTTTCTCGCTTTTTCGTATTCTCGTATACTCGTATTCTCGTCTACTCGTATCCTCGTATTCTCCCCTTTTCGTATTCTCACTTTACGAATACGCTACTACGCATTGAATAACCGACGAAAGGTAGCCTATGCCCGACTTCATCCGGCCCGACAAACCCAATGTACTCCTGATCTGTACGGATCACTGGAGTGGATTACTCACCGGCGATGCAGGCCATCCGGTTGTCACCACGCCGACGATCGACCACCTCGCCCGGTGCGGCGTCAGCTACACGAACGCCTATTCGGCCTGCCCCTCCTGCATACCCGCCCGACGCTCCCTGTTCACCGGTATGAGCCCGAAGGCGAACGGAATGCGCTCGTTTGTAGATGGCGTTGACTTCCCCGAAGTACCCACCCTCGCCCAGTGCTTTCGCGACGCGGGTTATCAGGCGTTTGCCGTGGGGAAACTGCATGTCTACCCACAACGCCACCGGATCGGCTTCGATGACGTCCTCGTGGAGGAGCAGGGACGGCACGTTCACCACGACATTCCGGACGGGATGGCTGACGACTACGAGCTCTTTCTGGCCGAGCAGGGCTACGGCGGGCAGGAATACGCCAGCGGCATGACGCAGAACGAATACATCGCCCGTACCTGGCATCTGCCCGAGTACTGCCATCCGATCAACTGGGCGGCGCGGGAGATGTGCAAAACCATACGTCGACGGGATCCTCGAAAGCCCGGCTTCTGGTACCTCTCCTTTTCCGCGCCGCACCCGCCCAACACGCCGCTGCAGACGTATATGGAGCTCTACCGGGATGCACCCCTCGACGAACCGGCCGAGGGCAACTGGTCGGCAGATTTCGATGACCTGCCCTACCACATAAAGACGCTGAGCAACCCGGACAACCTCGCAATGGCGCGCGCAAAAGGCCACGAATGGGAATTCTCCAGGCGCGCCTATTACGCAACGCTCACCCATATCGATCATCAGATCCGGATCGTCATCGGATACCTGCGGGAATGCGGGCTCCTGGACAACACCATCGTGGTCTTTACGAGCGACCACGGCCACATGGTCGGCGAACACGGACTCTGGTGCATGACGCCGTTTTACGAAATGTCCGCCAAGATTCCCCTGGTCGTCATGCCGGTAAGGGGCGACGCGCGTCTTCCGGCCGGAACCCGGGACGAACGCCTGGCCGAATTCGCTGACATCATGCCCACCTTGCTGGACCTGACGGGCGTGCCGATACCCGATCAGGTCGACCGCCTAAGCCTGGCCGGCGACCGGCGCCGGGACGAGCTGTTCGGCGAACACGGCGAAGGGTCTGCGGCGATGCGTATGGTACACGACGGACGTTTCAAACTCATCTACTATCCCGTGGGCAACCAGGCGCAGCTTTTCGACATCGCCGACGACCCGCGCGAAACACGGGACCTCGCCAGCGACGCCGGCTTTGCCGACACGCTGAACCGCCTCAAGAATCGCCTGGTAGAACACCTGTACGGCGACGATCTCGACTGGCTGAAGAACGGCGAACTCGTCGGCCTGCCGGCCAGGCAATACGTACCATCGGCCAAACGCACGATGCGAGGCCAACGCGGCCTTCGGTTTATGTGACCGACTTCGCCCGGCGTAGCCGCCGCAGGAAGGAGCCCTGTATGCCCCGGACCGAAACCGGATCGCCTGCCCGTGCGGTCACGGTAATGATCTACACCCGATATGAGTACCGCAAGGTGTACGCCCGTGTCCACCTGCTCGGCGAAACCCATCTCGCCCAAGGCGGCAAGGTGGAACTGGTCCTGTACAGCACACGTTCGGGGGAAACGCGGGAAACCATGGTCGTAAGCAACATCGGGCGCGAAGAGATCGCCTTCGACACGGCGGACATCCCGTCGGGATGCTGCGACTTCAGGGCAACCTTTGTCGACAGGTTCGGCGCTCGCTTCGCAACGCGGACGCTTCAGGACAAATGGCCCGGCGACTTTAGCTGGCTGGGGTCCCGTGCCGGAATCTCGCGCCGGGTACCCGATCCATGGACGCCGCTCAACGTTACGGAATCCGACAGCGGCCTTGAGATTGCCTGCTGGGGACGAACGTATGCCTTTTCAACAACCGCATTCGCCACCGGGACGACTTCATCCGGCAGCCAACTCCTCGCCGGCCCACTTAGGCCGGTTGCCCATGTAAACGGCAAGAAGGCGCGCTGGACGGACGGTCATCTCGAACTGATCTCGGCGGAACGAGAACAGGTGGTTTTCAACGTCCGTTTCGAATCCCCCGCCGGTCTGGCCGTATCCGCCAGAACCGAAATCGACTTCGACGGAATGGCGCGAATCGACTGGACCGTCACCGCCGGCAGGATCCTGCGCCTCGACGCGCTCTGGCTGGAACTGCCCGTTCGCGGCAAGCACGCCGGATACCTGTACCACTTTCCCGGAAGCTGGGGCGGAGTCCGAAACGTCGGCGCGCTGTCGCAGAACCGTCTCAAGATGGGGTTTCGCCCTTACGTGTGGCTTGGGGACGAGGAACGCGGTATCGCATTGTTTTCGGAATCGGACGCGGGTTTCCACACCCGAGATCCGCGGAAGGTCACTGAAATCGTCCGTCGAAAGAACCGGGTGCGGCTGCGTATCCACTGCGTCTCGACCCCGATCAAACTCCTTCCCGGCAGCCGGGAAGGCGGACAATTCACGGGTTTCGGAACCGAAGACGTCAAGCCGTTGAGGCCCGGCGGCGTCGTGACCGATGAACTGCGATACACGTTCGGATTTCAGGCCACACCGGTCAAACCCGTCGTGGAGGACGCCTGGGACCAGCGCGTATTCTGCATCGGCCAATCCACCACCGGCTTCCGTCCCCGGCTGGACGTGTCCGACGACCTCCTTGACAGGTGCGTGGATTCCGGCGTCCGCGCCGTTGTCCTCTTCGAACACTGGGCGGACGCGGAAGCATACACCCGTACGCCCCATGCCGACGAAGTCCGGAAGATCGTCAAGGCCTGCAAGGATCGCGGCCTTCAGATCCTGCTCTATTTCGGCTTCCTCATATCGGACATAATCGACGAGTGGCAGGCCATCGGCAAAGACGCGCTCATTCTGCCGAAGGGGGGGTATCCCGTCTTCCACTACCAGCCGCAGCCCGAACAGTCCGCCTGGCGGGTCTGCCTGAACAGTCCGTGGCAGGACCTCCTCACGGACGGCATCGCAAGGATAATGGATGAATTCGACGTCGACGGGGTCTACCTGGACGGGACCGAGTATCCGTTCGGCTGCTGCAACACGGAACACGGATGCGGGCATACAAGATCCGACGGCAGCATCGCCCAGACGTTTCCCATATTCAGCACGCGCTCCGCGATGCGACGCATCTACGAAATCGTAAAGTCCCGCAAGAAAGACGGTCACGTCAACGTGCATAACTCCACGTGCATGACCATGCCATCCCTTGGATGGGCGACCGGGTACTGGGACGGGGAGCAATTCCAGGGGGTCGGCAGCGGCGTGGACGTTTCCCGGCTGCTGCCCCTGGACGCCTTTCGCGCCGAATTCATGGGCAGGCAGTGGGGGGTTCCAGCCGAATTCCTTCACGCGGGCGCCGCCTACACCTACGAACAGGCGTGGGCGTTTACGCTCCTGCACGACATTCCCGTCCGGCCGCACAATGCGGACGACGACCTGGACCTAGCCGCGAAGATATGGCGCGCGATGGACGCGTTCGACCGCAGGAATGCGGAATGGATACCCTATTGGCGAAACCGCCGATACGTGAGCGTTTCTCCGAAGAACGCCTTCGCAAGCATCTATCGTCATCCGGAAAACGGCGTTCTGGCCGTTGTTTCCAATATGGACGGCAAACGCAGGGACGTTACGGTAGAGTTAAACATGAAGAAACTTGGGCTCGGGACTGCACCGAGTGCGGAGGACATACTCAAAAACAACACCGTCCCGGTCAGGGACGGCGTTTTGAGATTTTCTCTTTCAAGTCTGGAGTGGAAACTCATCCACATCCGCGATGTCTGAACCGCGCGTCAAGTCTCGTTGACCGCCTGCAGGAGGGCGTGGATGTAACCGTACGTGTAGGCGAATGCGACCTGAGCAGGCTCCGCGCCGGATATTCCGGGGACATGATCGGGCATAATCATGTACTCGTAACCCACCTCATCGAACGTGCGCAGCGCTCTGAGCATGTCCACGTCCCCTTCGTCGGGAAATACCTCCACAAAGTCCCGGAAGCCACCCCGGATATTCCGGAAATGCAGGTTGAAGATCTTCCTGCGCCGGCCGAACCAGCGGATAACGTCGTAAATCTCCTCGCCCGGGTTTTCAAGGCTTTCCGATATCGTACCGAGACAGAAATTCAGCCCGTTGTAAGGGCTGTCGTAGAGTTCGACGAACTTCCTGAGTCCGTCCACCATCCCCATTACACGGGCCACCCCACGGTACGTCGCGTCGCCAATCCCCGGATCGGACGGATGACAGGCCATCTGAATGCGGTATTCTTCGGCCACCGGCATAATGCGTTCGAGCCAGTATTGGATTCGTTCCCACATCGTATCGGCGTCGGCCGCCCCGCCTTCAAATTCCCCGAGCGACTGGTCCAGTTTTGCGTAATCGAAAGAGGACAAACGCGCGCCGCCGCGACCGTAACGGGATTCGGTCCGGAGATGACCCAGTATGGTGATGTTGTAGTTGAGACCGCGAAGCCCCGCTTCGGAGGCCATCCGGACGATTTCGCACAGCCGGTCGATCTGCCGCTCCCGCTCCTCGCTGGGGGCAAGAAACACGGCGCCGGCCGGGTTACTGAACGCGCTGCCCGAACTGAGTGGAATGTGAATCATCTCGAGATTGATGCCGTGCCTGTCGAATCGTTCCCGCATCCCGATCAGCATCTCCGCCGACCATTCGGTCCACGGCTGGGCGGGCGTCTGGTCCACGTGGTACACGCCCAGTTGTGAAAGGACCTTTATATCGGTTTCATCACGACATCCAACCTGTGTCCCTATATACATGCCATCGTCCTCTCAATGGAATTCACTGCCCCGGGGCTCGCGTCCGCCGGGTTTACAGTCTGCCGATCGTGGGTCTGGCCGGTAGTGCCGCCGAAAACTGGGCGACGCTTTCCCACGGCGGCTTGAGCGCGTGCCTGGACGCGACGGGTTCCGGCTGACGATAACGCACATGTACCGTATGCCTCGGACGCCGGGTGTGCCGGACGGACCCGCAGTGATAGCTGCTGTTATTGAAAATGATCGCCGTACCGCCACTGCCGTATATGTCTACCCGGCCGGTCCGCCGGGTCAGTTCCCGTCCGAAGGCGTCCACCCAGACGGGACGCTCCGGGTCGACGTATCCAACGTCGCCGTCGTCGATCCTGAGCCGGTCCCGCGCGCCCCAGCCGCTGCTCCCGGTGTGCGTTTTCGGCAGATTCCGTTTGGTCTCGACGCTCTCGGGAATGATACTGAAGCAGTGCGACCCGGCGTCGACGCCCTCCATATAGAAGATCACCTGCAGCGCCGGCACGAAGTACTCGTTCCGCTGGGCGCCCTCCACGTTGCCGCTGTCTTCGCGATGCCACACGCGCGTGAGACACAGCGGGTCGCCGCCGTCCAGATCGTCGGGAGGCTGCACGTCGCAGGGTTCGCGCCTGAGAAACGTCAGACCCGACATTGCGGCTCCCGGCCCCAGAATGCTGCGTGCGAGCGGCGCGATGGAAGGATGGCAGGCAAGTCTGTCCAGAGCCCCGGTCCGGTGGAGGAGTTCGGGCGCGTCGCAGCCAACGGAAAGATGTCCGGACGCGGTCGGCGCCGGCTCCCAGTATTCCGGGTGCGCGGCCCGGTCTGCGGCGATTCCGTCGTTAACCTCCGCGACCTCTTCCTCCGTCAGCGCGTCGGGTACGACGACGTAGCCGTTTTCCGCGAAGAACTCGAGCATTTCTTTCATGCGATTTCCCCTTCGGACTTTCGTTTAATCGGGCAGGGATACGATGGCCGGCAGACAATTAGCAACCAACACGCCACGAAAGTCAAGTCAAATTCCGACTATGACGCCGCCATGCGGGAGGGGGTTGCCGGGCGGCATCGCGATGGATATATTATGCTGTCGCCCGACGCGGTAAACCCGCAGAACAGGACTCCCGATGTCCAGACTCCAGAACGTGAACACGACCGATATCGAGGACGCAATCCGCCTCGGCTGCCGTACCATGTGCAACGTATTCAACACGGATGACAACAACGTCCCCTTCTTCGGTTCACGGGTGCTCCCGGAAGCGCGGCTGAGCTTCAGTCCCGTCCATTCCGAGTCCCACGTTCCCGGGCGCCACCTGAACGCGCTGCTCAACGCCGAAGACGCGATCGGGATCGAGCTGAACGAACGCTGCGTTGACAACCACGCCAACGCCGCCTTTCTGGCCTACGGCGGCCCGGTTGCCCTGCCGATTAACCGGGACCGGATTGATGGACCGCAGGTCAACTTCACACCGCATAATTGCAGGGAGGGATTTCACGCGTTGTACCCGCTGGTTCGTTTCCGGCACTCCAGACGCGCCCGCGAGATTGCGGAAGCCGGTATCCGCGCGATTTCAAAATACTGGAGTCCGGTAAACGGCTGGGATTACGATACCCTGGAAGGCGAACTCGGACTCCGGGTCCATCGCTCCACCTTTATCGTGGGCCTGGGACGATCCATCGGGCCGCTCGTGAAGTATTACAGGGCGACGGGGCACGGCGCCGCACTCGACCTGGCCATCGTCCTTAAGGACAAAGCGCTGGAATATTTCAATGAAGACGGCGAATACAACCGTGAGACCTTCGGGACGCATACCCACTCCACCACCTGCGTGATGTCTTCACTGGCCCAGTTGGCCGAACTGACGTCGGACGCCCTCCTGATGAACCGTGTGAAAGCCTTCTACGACAACGGGCTCGGTGCATTCAGCGATCCTCTGGGTTGGGTCATCGAGAACAGCGGTGACGAAGCGCCCGCCGACCGGGGAGAAATCAACAACTCCGGCGACATTCTCGAAACCGCGCTGATCCTGGGCAGGTGGGGATATACCGGGTATTACGACGACGCCGAACGCATCCTGCGGTGCCACATTCTGCCTTCCCAGCTGCGCGACGTTTCATTCATCCACGATCCACCCGATCCCGGCGGCGATGACGGCAGACGTAACGTCGCCGACCGGCACCTTGGCGCTTTCGGCTTTCCGGCTCCCTACGGCCACCATCCGATCGGCCTGGAATACGTGAGCTTCAACATGGATATCGTTGGAGGAGGGGTGGGCTCACTCTGCGAAGCATACAGTGCGGTGGCGTTCAACGACGAAGCGGGCCACCGTGTCAACATGCTCTTCGACCACGAGACCCCGTCCGTGAAAGTCGAATCCCCCTACACGCATCCGGCGCTGCGCGTTCGGGTAAAGCGCGCCGGACCGCTGTGGGTGCGGGTCCCATCCTGGATGGAAGCGTCGAAGATCAGG
Organism: uncultured bacterium; assembly: GCA_964551635.1. Taxonomy (GTDB): domain Bacteria; phylum Latescibacterota; class UBA2968; order UBA2968; genus JAAXHE01. Next base: position 7,687 of record CAZKDZ010000296.1, read on the forward strand.
ATCCGGGGCGCGCGGGAAGCGCCGCGCGAGACGAACGGATATCTCTACATCGCCCGGCCCCCGCTCAACCGTCCGATCACATTCGATTTCCCGCTCGTCAATAGGGAAATCGTCCTGCATCACCGTACCCGGCAGATACGCGTCAGGCTGCGGGGAGACGAAGTGGCGGCTATGGACAACTTCGGCGCGGATCTGACGTTTTTCGAACCGTTCGAGTAATCCGGCGCGACGTCGACGGAACACGATTTTTCAACGAAACCATTCAGCAAGACATGGACAGCATCGAACCATTGAAAGGAGCCGGGTTTGAAGATTACCCACGTCGAGGCCACCCCGATCCGCGTACCCCGACCGCAGACCTTTACCAGCAGTCTCGGTCGAAGCCAGGAAACCGAAAATGCGATCGTTGAAATCCGTACGGACGATGGCATAACCGGGATTGGCGAAATCTGCAGCATCTGGGACCGCAAGGGCAGGGGCCAGGCCGAAGACATCAACGATCTGCTGGCCGGGGTCCTTTCGGGACGGGACCCGTTCCGCATCGCGGAAATCCACGCCCTTATGAACAGCCTGCTGCACCGCTCCGAACCCGCGAAAGCCGGCGTGGACATGGCCCTCTACGACATCGTCGGGAAGGCGCTGAACACCCCGGTTTACAACCTGCTGGGCGGACTGGTCAGGGACCGTATTCTGCTCAGTCATTCCCTTTCCATGGGCGAACCGGAAGAGATCGCCGAACAGGCGGCTTCTCTCGCCCGGCAGGGGTACAGGACGTTGAAGGCGAAGATCGGCATGGATCCGGATGCGGATCTTGCCACCGTTGAGGCGGTCCGCGGACGCGTGGGGAACGAAGTCGTACTGCGCGTGGACGCGAACATGGGCTGGCGCAATGCCAAAGAGGCCGTGCGCAACATCAAATCCCTCGAACCCTTCCGGCTCGAGCTTGTGGAACAACCCCTTCACTTCAGCGATCTGGAGGGCCTGCGGCACATCAGGGATCACGTAGACACCCCCATTATGGCCGACGAAAGCGTATGGACGCCCACCGACGCCATGGCATGCATCAAGGCCGGCGCCGTTGACGTATTCAATGTCTACGTAGCCGAAGCCGGGGGCATCTATCCCGCCGCGCAGATCTTCGCCATTGCCGAGGCCGTCCGCCTGCCCTGCATCATCGGCAGCATGCCTGAACTCGGCATCGGGACGTCCGCACAGGCCCATCTCGCCTTCGCCATGCGTAACCTGGGTTATGCCAGCGACGTAAACGGCTTTGTCTATCACGCGGACGACGTCATCGTCGAAACCCTTCAAATCGAGGACGGTCATCTTCTGCCGCCCCCCGGGCCGGGGCTGGGCGTAAGTCTGGACCGGGACAAGGTCGACCGGTACCGCATCGCGTGAATCCGGACCGAGAATTCCAAAAAAAATCCAACGGAGCAACTCATGTCTACCGCCAGAGCCGGGTGGGCCGAAATTGAAACCACGCCGCCGCTCGGATTGCCCATGGGAGGGCGCGGCCCTCGTTTCACACCCGGAAGAGAAATCCTCGATCCGCTCATTGCGCAGGCCACCGTCCTGGAAGATTCCACGGGCAACCGGACAATCTGGATCTCCGTGGACCTCGTCGGGCTGTCGCCGGTGATCGCGGAACCTCTCAGGTACGACCTCTCCGCGCTCACCGGCATTCCGCTCGAAGCGGTCATCCTCAACTACTCGCACACCCACAGCGGCCCTATGGGCGGCTTCGAAGGCTACGCGACGCCCTTGCCCAAACCACCAGAACTCCACGCGTACGAACAGTCCCTGTGCCGAAACATCATTCACGTTGCGCTCGCGGCGATGGAAAACCTCCAGCCGGTTACGGTGACCGAATTCCGGGGCGCGTCGGCCGTGGGCATCAACCGCCGACGAAAGGGCCCGACTGGAGAGACGGGAATGGGGCCGGATCCGGATGGGGCCCACAACCCGGACCTGTGGCTGATCGATATTGCCGCGATGGACGGCGGCGACCGGTGCGTGGTTTTCAGCTACGGATGTCACCCGGTTATTGTCTACGGTTACGCCTGGGACGGCATCTCTGCCGACTTTCCCGGTGTCTGCCGCTCGGCGCTCCGTTCTGAACTCGGCGCAAACGTCCAGTCCCAGTTCATCCAGGGCCTCGCCGGTAACGTGAGACCCCGGGGCCTGGCGGATCTGGTCCGTGGCAGATTCCGAAAATCGACGCCCGACGACACGGTTGCAGCAGGAACCGAACTCGCGGGCGACGTCCAGGTCCAGGCTCAGGGTCGATTCCTCGCCCCGCGCGATCAGGGCAGAATTCCGCCCGCGGACCACTGGCGAACGCTGGCGTGTTCGGATGACGAACTCAACCGGAATCTGGGTGGCTACTGGGTCGATCGGCTCGACAGCGGAATTCCACCGGTGAAGGCGGTACCCTGGCCCGTCGGCCTGATC
>CAZKDZ010000297.1:0-30503 GCA_964551635.1 uncultured bacterium
TACGGGTGGGTCTGACCAACGCCGACCGGCGCTTTTGCAGCCGCGCGAAGACCGCTGGGAATTTTAAGACAGCTTCTTAGATTATCCCGGCCATTTCCTGGAGCATGCGCCAGTTCTGCAGGCGGTCTTCCTGGGCGGCCATCAGGGTTTCGGAAGGATTGCCGTCTTTGTCGAAGTGCTTGGCGAAACGCCCCTCGGTCCTGGCGAATGTAACAAAGTCGACCGTTTCGCCGGTCTTGCGAATGGTATACCAGTCGTCCTTGACTGCGGGGTTGCCCCGGAGATCCAGTCTCTCCTTGATGCGTTCTCCCTTGCGCGGATCGTAGATGAAAATGGGGAATGCCCTGGACTCCATCGCGAGTTTGGCCTGGTGTCCGGCCAGATGGTCTCCCACGCCGTGTTCGGGCTGGCACGTGGTGAAAACATTGATTACGGCCGGCCCGTCGAATTCGTTGGCCGCGGCGATGGCGCGGTAAAAGTGGTTCTGCAGGCTGCAGATGGTCTGGGCTACGAAAGTGTCCGGATGCATCATGCAGATCTGTCCGAGTTCCTTTCGGCGTTCGGTTTTTCCGGGTACGGCTGAGCCGTGGACGGACATTTTGGTGTTCTGCCCCATGTAACTGGAGGTGGAGGCCTGTCCGCCGGTATTGGAATAGACCTGGGTATCCAGGACCAGGACGTTGATATTCATCCCTGACATGAGCATCCGCGAAAGCGCCTGGAAACCGATATCCAGCATGGCCCCGTCGCCGCCTATGACCCAGATCTTCTTGTCCTGCCAGCCCATCTGGTCCCAGCGGGCGCGCACGCCCATGGCATCGGTGGGCCCGTTTTCGAAGAGGGAGTTGGTCCAGGGCACCGTGTAGGGGTTGTATGGATAGGTGGAGGTGTAGACGGTGTTGCAGCCGGTGGATGCGACGAGACCGATATTCTCGGGTCCGTGCAGATAGCCCGTGGAAGCCAGCATCATGCGCAGGGCCGTGGCTTCACCACAACCCATGCAGGACCCGGCGCCGCCCACGTAGAGGAGCGATCGTTCGGCAAGCATCATGTCCTGAACGGATTTTTCGAGGATATATTCGCCGGGAGATTCAGGCAGGTCGTTGTGGAAGTCCCAGGCGGCACGGAATTCCTCCAGGTTGTCTTCCGTCTTCGTGACCATTTTCAATGCGTCTTTATCCGCGCAGACTTCGACGCACTCGGCGCAGCCCTTGCACTTGGTGGGATCGATGAAAATGCCGAAGTAGGCGCCTTCCTTGCCCTTCTTCTCAAAGTTCTTGTAATACTTTGAGGTTTCGGAAAACTGGTTGCGCAGGAATTCCCTCTTTTCCGGGTCGTTGGTCCTGGCCAGCGCGGCGTCCAGGTCTTCCCGGGTCGCAATTTTGCCGAGAATCGCCGTATCCGGACATTCCGTGACGCAGTCCATGCAGCCGACGCAGTTTTCCTGGATGAACTCGGGAATCTCGGGGGCGATATAGCTGAAGTCGCGAAGGGCGCCCGTACCCGGCCCTACCAGGCTGCGGGCAACGCCGACGTCGGCGGGCAGCCCCTGTTCGGCAATGCCCGTATTGTATCCGGCCACGACCCTCCCGTTGAAGTCTTCAATATCCAGGAGGGTATGCAGGTTGAGCGGCGACGAGGAGATCGGCTCTTCGTCCATTTCCTCCAATGAACTGACGCTCAGCAGCGCTCCAGGATCGTTTTTGCCGTTGGTGGACATTGTTTATACCCCCGATCCGGCTTGAACGACCTTGACCTGCCGGATCCTTGCGGTTTGAGTTTGTATCGACTTCCCGTCGTCACGCGACCGGAACCACGATGTCAGCGGGATGGAAACGACCGTTCAGCATCCGATCGAGACCAGACCGGCCGGAAGTTCGTCCGTTTCCTGATCGATTGTGCTTTCGATCAGTTCCCTCGGGACTTCGAATACTTCCCGGTACCCTCTCCTGATGGCGCCCATATTGGCCTCAACGACGCCCTTGCCCTTGCTCCCCCAGTATTTGTTGACCGCGTTTTCCACGTTGACGAACAACTCGTCCTCAGTGAGATTCAGGTCTTTCTGGAACGGCGTGTGTTTCAGGAAGATGCCAAGAAGAACGATGCCCTGGAAACGTTGCATCAGGTCCGGCGACGGCGCTTCCTCCAGGGCAATTTTGACGGCGTCGAGGGCGAGAGGTTTGATGTCTCTGGTACGGAACGTCTTTTTAGCCCAACCGGGAACATTGTCCCATACCTTCTCCGCCTCCTTGTGGGGGCTCTGTATGAAGACCATACCCCCGTCGACGACGCCGGCCAGCGGATTGGCTGTGTTAAAGGCGTTCACATCGTTAAGCGGGACGAAGTCCACGACTTCCAGCTCCGAATGGGTCCGGATATGTTCGTTGGCTGCGGTAAGGTAATAGGTGGTGGGCAGACCCTTCTTTTCCGACCCGTATTTCGGGTAGGCCTGGACGTGAAGTCCCAGGTTCGCCAGCAACGTGGCAATAACCTTGTTTGTCGTAACGGAACCGTATCCTCCGATCGAGTGCCCGCGCATCGCGAAGGCGCCGACTTCGCGCGTTCCAGGATCGGGCTCCCTCTGAAGGGCAAGCTCGTGTTCGATATTGAGAACGAAGAGATCCTTCCGGCGGGGTACTGCGGCCTGCATATTTCTGACCGTGGCAATGAAGTCGCCAGGCCGCACGTCCCGGCTTCCCAGGCCGGCCATTCCGGAGAGAATCCTGGGAATGCGTTCGATCTGCGGATAACCGTTCGAACCGCAAACGGCGTCGGCGAAGGCGGATTTGATTTCGGCGGTAAGCGGGTTGGACTGCGCAAGTGGGTTGTCCATCCGTTCCACAATGGATATCGCCTTTGCGTGTTTCAGGGCCTCCACGATCTCAACGCCCGGGAACGGGCGGAACGACGTGACGTGAAGGGCGCCCACCTTGAGGCCTTCTGTCTCCCGCAGCCAGTCGACGGCCGTGAGGGCGGTCTCGAGCATACTGCCCATGCCCACAATGACGTATTCGGCGTCTTCCAGACGGTATCCGTCGATCATGCCGTAACGCCTTCCGGTCATCCGGTAGAATTCGTGCATGGCCTCGCGGAGATCGTTGGGCACGCGATCGTAGAAATACCGCTGGGCGATCTTGCCCTTCATATAGCTGTCCTGGTTCTGGACAACGCCGCTCATCATCGGATTGTCGACATCCATGAGATTCTGAATCTTGTCTTCCGGGCGTCCGACGAAGAGCTTCATGAGTTCGGGCTCGATAGCCATGACGTTCTGCACCGTATGGGTTGTGAGGAATCCATCCTGCACGACCATGAACGGTGTCTGGGAGGCTTCCGCGGCACGGCGCGCGATGAGCGTGGTGTCCATGACCTCCTGCGTGTTGCGTGCGAATACGATGCCCCATCCACAGTCGGCCACGGCCATGACGTCGTCGTGGCCCGCGTGTACATTGAGCGATTGCGAGGTGAGCGCGCGCGCGCCGATATGAAAGACGGCCGGAAGACGCTTGCCCGAGATTGTGTACAGCACCTCTTTCATCAGAACGAGGCCCTGGCCGGAGGTAAAGTTCACGACACGGCCGCCGGCCACGGAGAAGCCTTCGGCCGCTGAAGCTGAACTGTGTTCGGACTCGGGCTCTATGAAGATCAGGGTGTCGCCCCAGAGGTTGACCCCGCCGTTGGCTACCACCGCACTGTATTTTTCGCCCAGAATGGAGGAAGACGTGATTGGGTAGGCGCATGCGCCCTGGCTGATATGTTTTTCGACCCAGATTGCGGCATCGCCCCCGTCGCCCACGTCGGGGACACCGGGAAACGGGAATTCACCCGGCCGTCCGTTAATCTGTATTCTGGCGCTTTCCGCCATGACGGTTCTCCTTTACAATAGGCACAAGGCGTCGTGAAACCTCACGCCAGCCCGATCCATGATCTGACCGGATAAAATGTCGATAATATAATCAATAAGGAAATCTAAATTCCATAGTAGAGAACGGGCTAAATATAACTCAATCTAACAAGGTCTGCAAGCGCTGTTTTTAATGGTCCTTCTGACGGATTGCGAAGAGGAAATGGAGCATTGCGGCGGACGCCCGTTGAATCCGCTTGCACGATTTCCAGCGTCCGTCCATATTCTACTTCAGGCGAAATTATGTGTACGCTCGAAACACGGAGGCAATCGATGCCTGCACTCAGGTACGACGGCGGGGACCCCGCCCGCGCGCTTGCGTATTTCCGTGAACACCGGGCGGAAATGCGCGCGCTGCGCCGGGTCTTCGTAGGGCCGGAAGGCGCCACCGTAAAGGACATCAACGGCGAGGAGATGTTTCTCAAGGGACTTACGCTGGGTCAACCCCTGCTGGAATCGCTGCTGAAGCTGGCGGGAGCCTCGTACAATCCGTCGACCCTGCACGACGGGCCCCGCGGCCGAAGTCCAATCAAGGAATTCGAGATCGTCAAACAGGATCCGTGGGGGCACGATCGGGTCCTGTAGTCGCAACTGGTCCAACTCACTCCTGGACGCTTTATCAGCGGGCTGTCAGTGGCAGACTCAGCGCCGATTGGCGTCCAGCCAGGCCAGCTGGCGGTTTCCGGTGAAAGGACCGATCGTGTTCTGCAGGTCGCCGATTCCGCCGAACGACATCCGGACCGTGTCGCTTACCTGGAGACCCCCGGGCAGGTCGGATTCGGAAAAGACGATGGGCGTGCCCCAGTACAACAGTTGAAGGGTCTTTACCGGCAGGGGAAGACGGCTGAACAGTGACCGCTCCAGATGGAAGAGCCGGTCGGGCATATTGAGATGGCTCTGTCCGGTGCGCCCGGCCTTTCGGGCGATTCGATTGTCGTTTCGCAGGATTTCGCACGATACGGCGACGCTGGCATCGTCGAATTCGGAATCCGTGACCAGCAACGGCCCCAGGCTTGCGCAACCACCGTGCCAGTTCTTGGCCTGGGGAAGATTCAGCGGATTCCCGGCTTCTATGCCATTGTCGGTATAGTCGTTGCCGCCGGTATAGCCCAGACGCTCGATCTGACCGTGTGCATTCAGTCCGTAAAGCGTGACGAGTTCGGTTTCGGGAACGAGCCGAAGGGTGTCGTCCGGGCGGGAGATGTGCCCGCGATGTCCTGCAAGCGCGTCCGCGCCGGTCTTTGCGAAAAGTTCGGGTATGCCGCCCTGCGCACATTCTCTGTATTTCTGATCGTAAACATTAACGTCGCCTCCGGTGGCCTCTTTCGCCTCGGTTTCCCGCAGTCTGGCGCTGTCCGCATGGGTCACGCCCGCCAGCCAGACCCGCAACCGGTCGGATTTGCCGGCTGGCGCGGTTACGGGTGAGATCAGGTGCGGCCGCCTCGTTGATGGATCGTTGTTCATCAGGTCCGCAAGACTGTAGGAACCGGCGCGGGCGGTGTCGATGTCCGCGACCACCCGGTCCAGCCCCGCGCCGTCGCCCCCGTGAATGAAGTAGAGGTCGTAGACCGATTCTGGACAGGGCTCGCACGCCGTGAGGTCCAGTACCACGTCGTTTACGACCAGTCCGAGGCGCGCTGGTTTCCGGGCAGTCGGATCGCGAAATTGTACGAGTCTCAAGGATGAAGCCTCCGATGGTGATGGAATAGGGGTTTTGTAGTGCCGGTTTCCGATGCCCGGCCGCAACCAAATAGGTGGCAATGAACGAACGAGCCCGTTTGATGGTTCGATCACCCCCCCCTTGAGGGGGAGTCGCAGAAGCCGAGCCCGTCCCCTCAGTTCATGGTCCCTGAGCCGTAGTCCTGCTTGTGCCCCCTGCACCGAGCTTGCCGAAGTGAGCCTGTCGAAGGGGCGGGCGACGGCTGATGCGGTGGTGGGATTTCAACGCCTTCCCGTATCCAAGCAGCATGATTTGAGGTCTACCCATTTCGCATCGAAGTCTCACGGCAAGGCCTGAAATGAGTCCGTTCGAAGCATAGATTTCGCTGGTCTCCCGAATTTCCGCTTGTGCCTACACATAAAATTGTGTAGATTAATGTGTAAACACGGAGGTGCGCAATGGCAACCAATCTTGCGCTTGACGACGCGCTGATCGAGGAAGCCCGTCGCATCGGCGGGCACAGAACGAAGAAGGCTGTTGTCACCGAAGCGCTCGAAGAGTATGTCCAGCGACGCAGGCAGCTGCAGATACTGGGCCTGTTCAATACAATCGAATACGATCCGGACTTCGACTACAAGATACAGCGGAATCGGGAATGAAGGTATTGGTGGATACGAGTGTCTGGTCACTATCGTTAAGGCGCAAGGTCGTTTCCAAACATCCTGTCGTCGAGGAGTTCGCTGAGCTTGTCCGGGAGGTTCGGGTACAACTGATCGGACCGGTCCGCCAGGAAATTCTCTCCGGAATTCGTTCGCAGGTTCAATTCGACGGACTTCGAGGTCGTCTGAGGGCGTTTCCAGACCTCCGGCTCGATGCCCCTGACTATGAATGCGCGGCCGAATTTTTCAACCTGAGCCGAAGCCGGGGTGTTCAGGGATCGAATACGGACTTCCTGATTTGCGCTGTATCACACAGGTACGAGATGCCGATCCTTAGCACCGACGGCCATTTTCTTCGGTTCAGGGAATATCTGCCGATCGAACTTCACGCGCCGCGGTCGATGAAGCAGTTTTAAAATTACTGGTGAGTTCCCGAGCGCGAGCGAAAAAGCGACGGTCAAGGCGGGAAAATTCGCCCATATTCGTCTATACGGGTGGATTTGACCAACGCCGACCGGCGCTTTTGCAGCCGTGCGAAGACCGCTGGGAATTTTAAAACTGCTTCCAAAGCAGGGATTTAACGCGATGCTGATGCAGGATGAAATGGCCGGGCTTGGACGACGGTTTCTCGCCGTAGTCATTGACATGCTGATGTTGAAGCTGCTGGACCTGCCGCTTTCCCGGACCCTGAGAGAAGTCACACCCTCGCCAATAGCGGCGCTGGTTCTCGAGTACGGGATCACGCTGGTCTACTGTACCGTCTTTCTCACGCGCAGGGGACAGACACCGGGCAAGATCATGACGAGTCTGAGGGTCATCTCCGCGGATGGCGGCGCGATTGGGCGGGCCCGGGCATTTTTGCGTTCCATGGTGAAGTGGACGCCTTTGTTCGCAATTCTGATCGTCCTGTCGGTCCTGAACCCTTATGCGGAGCCCCATCAGGTGGCATTGGATGCCGGACGCGTCCTGACGCCACCTCCCGATTTCGATGCCGGACGTTCGCTTCTCTGGTCGATCGTCCTCTACTCCGGTTCTCTGCTCGGCCTTGCACTCGTCTGGATAACACGTCGTCATCCGGACCGGCAGGCGCTGCACGATAGGATTTCCGGCACCGTGGTGATGCGGGTCAGCTAACAGTCCGTTGATAAAGTCGCTCTACAGGCGAGGGTTCTCCGGGACCGGACATTTCAGCATCCGGCCGGAGCCTCTCCCCTCCCGGCGCCTTTATCTCCGGCGTGGTAGCGAAGCGATCCGAAAAATGCTGTCCCGTTTGATGTTACGGTCGCCATTCAGATCTTTCACCGTCATGTGCAATGAATAGCGACCCGGGTCCGCCTGTCCCAGATCCAGTTCGACAAAGTCCGAGACCGAGGTTTCCGTACCCGCCTGTTCGTACCGGACTTCAATGGATTCGCCGTCTTTCCGGATTCTGGGCAGAAACGTCCTGGGGGATCTGTCGCTCGTGGACTTGGATATGACCTCGAACGTCACTTCGTATCGGGTGTTCCCGAAGGCGTCTTTTTCGAGATTGTAGACCTCGAAGTATACAAAGACGGACTTGCCCACGTAAAAGGTGCGGGACGGCGCCGGAAGAATGTCCCAACCCTGACGTACGAATTTTGGACTGGATTCTTCACGTGCTTCCTTTACGTTCTGGGCGATCTGGATATCGCTCATCATGAGTTCCTCGCCGCGATAATCGGGCAGTTCCAGCGTCTGCTGATAGACCTGGAGCATGTCCGTCTTTTTTCGCCAGGCCTCCACCGCGAGCTGATAGACGCCTGGCGCGGCGGCGATATCTACGCGGTCAAGCGCCAGGAGGCTCCGCCCCAGGTTGGCGTCCGTAACCGGCACGGCGAGGTCGTCACTGCGTTTGTGAAGTCGGCCTTTGCGGCTGTCGACAAGCGCGACGCGGCGATTGACGACGACGGTCGTATCGATGTCTTCGCGCCTCGCTACATTGTCGATCGGAAGGCCAATGTTGAGCTGCAGTTCGGTTTTGCCGTCAAGCCCGCGAAAGGAAAGGGCTTCATAGTAATAGTCCAGCGGCTCGAGCGCTTCGAAGGCGTATCGTTCGGGCTCTTTGCTCGCCACCCTTGTCATCCGTGCCGCGGGGGACATGGCGTTAAGCCTGTTGACCATGTTGCGGAATGGGCCGCCGCGGCTTTGCATGTTGTATTCATTGATATCTTCCGGGCCCATGACAGGTTCCGGCGCGTAGTCGAAGTTGCCCGTGTTGAACTCGTCCGTGAAGGCGATTTCAATGCCGCCGTCGATGTCTGCGTAGATCCACACCGCCCAGGGTACGGCGGACCAGTCGCCGCTGGAGGTAATGGGTTTGTAGCGTTCCAGGCCGACCGCGGCCTCGTCGATCGTCTGAATCGGCTTCGAGGATGCGCGGACCTCGGAGTTTCGCCAGGTGTTTTCGGAAGCCTGAGCGGAACGAATGGGGTAGACTGGACCCACGAATGTAAGGGCAAGGGCTCTGTTTCCATAAAGCTGGTGGGCCATGCGTTCCTGGACGCGCTGGACTTTCAACGGCATCTGCGCATTGAGTTCACGCCAGCTTGACCGGAAGTCCGGCTCACCGTAGCGAATATAGATCTCTCCCCGCCGGTCATACGGGAATCTCTTCTCGCCGAAAAACGTACGGGCATACCAGACCCGGCGGTAGTGCTCGGCGCGGCGCATTGCGCCGGCAGACGACTTGAAGGGATCTTTCCGGAGCCAGAAACTGCGCAGGAATGCCTCGCGCGTCTCCGGCGTCGTCGTACGGTAGGCTCTCACTTCGTGGGAAAGGCCTACCAGCGAAATGTCTTCGAAAAGGGCCTGTTCCTCCGGGTTCAGGCCGTCGATATACTCCGAGAAGGCATCCAGCGCTCCCTCATAGTCGCGATCGGCCATGAGCGCCTGGGCAACGATAGGCAGGCCTCGGGACCCGCCGAGCCGTTCCGCGATTTCCCGTGCTTTATCGAGTTCCTTCTGTTTGAGGAGTTCAACCGCGAATTCATAGGCCGCTGTCTGGTCATTGGGGCGCTGTTCGAGATACGCCTTGTAGAACGTAAATGCAGCACGGTTGTTGTTTTCACGCTGGTAGAGTTTTGCCAGAAACAGATATGGCGCCGCGTAGTTCGGCTCGACCTGAATACTCTTGTCCGCGGCTCGCCTCGCGGCCGTGGTCTTTCTGGATCGCAGGTAAGCGCGGGCCATCATGTAGTGGGCCTCCGCATACGTGGAATCCAGGTCTACCGCCCGCTGCAGCGGGACGAGAGCGGCCCGGGGTCTGTTCCGGAGTTCGAGCAGGACCTCGCCCAGGCCGAGATAGGCGCCCGCAAGCGTGCTGTCTCGTGCGACAGCGGCATCGAAGGCAACCTCGGCGCTGTCCGCCTCCTGCAGCCGCGCGTAGAGATTGCCGATACGGATCAGCATACCGGCAGGATGGGTGCTGGAGGGCAGGGCCGCGTTGAGCATGGAGACGACTTCGCGTACGTCTTCCATGCGTTCCGCGGATTGTCCCCGTGCGTAAAGGGAATCCGCGGATGTCGGCGTCAGCGGAAAGACCGCGGACGGCAATAGCAGAAGCGCTGCGCACATCCAGGCAAAGCGTGTCGGCAGGTTTTCAAAGGAGCGCATTGGATTCCTTTCGGTTTCGTTCGGGCCGGAGCCGGAACTGCCTGCTCGCGGAATGGGCGGTTTGCCGGCGGATAAGCGCGGATTTCCCCCGTTTTACGCCGATTCGGCCGAAATGTTTCATGTTTTCTCATACCCTGGAATATCCGCTTTCCGCTTGACAGTGCTGGTGGCGGAGAGTATACTCAGGCGTTGAAATCAGCTTAACAGTCCGTTGATAAAGTCGCTCTGCAGGCGAGGCCGAGCCATTGTGGCCGAAGACAAGGCGCGCAACCGAGTCCCATCCTGCGATTCGGCGAGGGCGCGCAACGCAGTATTCGACCGCAAGGGCCGGCCGTAGCCCGGATGGACTTTTCCAACGGGCTGTTAATTTCCGTCTTACGGCAACTGCAAGAAAAGCGACCCAACGGTGGATGTTGATCCCTCGCCATCAGAATCGTCCCCGCTCAACGCTGCGAAGCGCATTCGTATCCGGATCGCCCGGTTTTTCCCCCGTTTCAACCTCAGCGAACAGACCATCCTGATCAGTCTGGCCATTCTTATCGGCGTCGGCTGCGGGGCCGGATCCGTGCTGTTCCAGTGGTTGCTCGACGTGGCGCACAGGCTGCTGCTCGTCGATGCGCCGAACTTACTGGGCAGATCCTATCTGTTTCCCCTCATTCCTGCCATGGGAGGCCTGGCCGCCGGTCTGATCGCTTGTTTCTACGCGGTGGAGGCGCGAGGCCCCGGCGTAGCGGAGGTCATGAACGCAATCATCACCAGGCGGGGTGTGATCCGCGCGCGGGTGATGGTTGCCAAGGCGTTCGCTTCCGCATTCACGATCGGATCCGGAGGGTCGGCCGGGAGTGAGGGTCCCATAATCCAGATCGGGGCCGCATGGGGTTCCACGGTCGGCCGGCTGTTCAGATTCTCCGAAGCGAACCTGAAAACACTGATTGCCTGCGGCGCTTCTGCCGGAATTTCGGCTATCTTCAACGCGCCCATCGCAGGTGTGCTGTTTTCGCTGGAAATCATCCTGGCAGATTTCACGATTGCCGCCTTTACGCCCGTGGTCATCTCTTCGGTGATGTCGGCGGTCGTTGCGAAGGCCTATATGGGTGAACGCCAGGTATTCGAGGTTCCGGACTATCAGTTCGTAAACCTCCACGAACTCGGTTGGTACGTCATTCTGGCCATTCTCGCGGGTGTCGTCGGCGCCGCCTTCATCAGGCTGCTCTATGCCACCGAAGATCTCTTCAACCGGCGGGCATTCGGGATGCCCGCGTGGCTGAAGCCGGCCGTCGGCGGCGCGCTGGTCGGTCTTATCGGCCTGGGATGCCCTCCGGCAATGGGCGTGGGCTACGAGATCGTCGGGGCCGCGCTCCAAGGGCAGATTCTGCTGCCCATGCTGGGTCTCCTTCTGGGATTGAAGCTGTTGAGCACATCGTTGACTGTTGGTTCGGGCGCCTCGGGCGGACTTTTCGCGCCATCGCTTTTCATGGGCGCTACGCTCGGCGGCGCTTTCGGCCGCCTCGCACAGACCTGGCTGCCCGGTGTCATCAGCCCCCCGGGCGCATACGCAGTCGTGGGCATGAGCGCCTTCGTCGCCGCAACGACGCACGCCCCATTGACTTCATCCCTGATAATCGTTGAAATGACCGGAAACTACCGTCTCATCCTGCCCTTGATGTTCACCACCGTTCTGGCCGTGGTGATGGCGCGTGTGATCGAGCGTGAGTCCATCTATACGCTGAAGCTCCGGCGCAGGGGTTTGAATATACATCAGGGACGTGATCTGTCGGTATTGGAAAAACTACCGGTCTCGGGGATCGTACGCCCCGACTTCGACTTTATCAGGGAACACACCCCGCTGCGCGAGATTGTCGACCTGATCGGCCGCAGCAATCTGCAGGACTTCCCGCTTATGGACGACGGGGGCCGGTTCAAGGGCATGATCTGGTTTCACGACATCCGGGAAGTGATGCTTGAATACGATATGCATGCTCTGCTGATCGCCGAAGACGTGATGGGAACGCCGCCGCCCGCCCTGGAGCCCTCAAGTTCGCTGGCCGATGCTCTCGTTCAGTTTTCAAAGACGGACGCGAATACGCTGCCGGTGTTTCGTTCGGATTCCCGGGAGGAACTCGAAGGGATAATCACCCGATCGGACCTGCTGCGCAGTTACGAAAGGGAACTCCTCATCCGGGGCCGGACGGCGGGATAGACGGTACCGGTGCTTGCGCCTGGCGACGTCCGGTCCCGTATGGACGTCTCTGTTTTTCCCGGTATTCGCAAGCCGTTCCGACATTGGCGTATCCCCCTGTTTTTTTGTGCCTTTTCCCTTGACTACGAACAAGCTATGGTTTATTTTTCGCTTTGCCGGGCCGCGCTGCGCAGGCACCGGGTATTGACGTTGGTTTGGGGGTGTTCGCGGGAGACGGATTCATGACCCTGATGGAGATTCTTTCAGGCAGGTCGGTGATCGCCGGGTTGAAGGGCCGGAACAAGCGGGAAATTCTCGAGGAGCTGGTCGATGCCGTAGACAGTGACAAAATTGCCGATCGACGAAAGGTCCTTGAAGCGGTGCTTCTTCGCGAGGAAATCATGAGCACCGGAATTGGTCATGGCATCGCCATCCCGCATGGCAAATCCGAGTTCGTAAGCGAACTGGGCGGCGTACTGGGCATCAAGCGGGAAGGCGTCGACTTCGACGCCCTGGACGACCAGCCAACCTTCATTTTCTTCCTGCTGGTTTCACCAATGGACGTTTCAGGACCGCACATCAAGGCGTTGGCGCGTATTTCCCGCCTGCTCAAGGGCGAGGCGTTTCGACGGCATCTCATCGAATCGCAAGACAGTGAAGCCCTGATCACCTGTATTGAAGAGGAAGAAAAGCTCCATTCCTGATGCAACGTATAGGGAAGGACCTCAGCCTGCGATCAGTTGAGAAGCAGGCTTTTTTTGTATGTGATGAGGATCCAGGGGTTTACGGTCGATTCAGGATCTGATCTTCATGTTCGGATTGTCCTTTTCATCACCCGCAGCACTGCACGGGTTGTGGGCCGCGCTGCTGCCGCTTGCGATTCACCTGCTGAACCGCAGGCGGGCCGTGACGATTGCATTCAGCAACGTGGCTCTCCTTCAGGCGCTTCAACAGGATCGGATGCGCCGGTTCAGGTTGAAGCAGGTCCTGGTGCTGATTTTCCGCACGCTGGCCATCGTGTTTCTGGTACTTGGCTTTGCTCAGCCCAGGTTAAGGGGCGTAGACGGCGACGGCGCGGTGCGAACGTCTGCGTCGATCCTGCTGGACCGATCGCTGAGCATGAGTTTCAGGGTTCCCGAAGGGACTCTCTTTGACCGCGCACGAATTCGGACGAAAGAGATTCTGCAGCTGTTCAATGCACAGGACGATGTACGCCTGTTCCAGGTGGATGACAGGGTCGAAGAGATCGAACCCGGGCGACCCGACCGTCTTGCGGCAAGGCTTGAGGTCTTGCGGTTCACGCATCGCGGAACGGATTTTCAACCCGCTCTGATGGCTGCACTCGCGCGCGCTACTCAAACGGAGATTCCAAACAGGGAACTCTACGTCGTCTCGGATTTTGCCGCGAACGGCTGGTCCGGGATTTCCGATACGCTCTTTGTGGGAAAGGGCATAAGCATATTTTGCGTTCCGGTTCGAACTTCTGATCCGGACAATACAGGCATCCGGCATGCGGCTCCCGTTGAAGGGATCCTTGGCGCCGGCAGCGCTTCTACGTTGAGGGTGTCGCTGACGGTTTACGGCGGCCCCGTCCGGCCTCAGCGGCCGGTACAGGTTTATCTGGACGGACGGCGGGTCGGTCAGCAGGTGATACGCACGGAACCCGGCGCCTCCCGGCGTCTCCACTTCCGGTTCGTTCCGGAGCGGGGAGGGCAGGTCCCCTTGCGCGTCGAGCTGGGTGACGACGATATGGCGGCGGACAACGTCTATACGTCGGTCCTGAACGTCCCGGAGCGCGTGAGCGTGCTTCTGATAGCCGAAGACGACGATGAGACCTATTTCGTCGCAAGGGCGCTGGAGGCAGGGTCGGGGCTCTCTGTTTCGGTGCGATCCGTTCGGCCTGACGAATTGAATGCGGATCTCTTGCACACCACGGACGCGGCCCTGCTGTTCAACGTGTCCCGGTTGTCCGCCGGCGTTTTGAAGATCCTTGAATATCGAGTGCAAAGCGGAATGGGCCTGATGATTGTTCTGGGCGATCGGGTGGATTTTCGGCATTACAATACCGCATTGCTCCCGGTCCTGATTCCCGCGACGCTCGTAGGCGTAGGAGGTTCTCCCGGACAGAGCATCACCTATCACAGGTGGCGTGAAACGCTGCCTGACCATGCGGTTTTCAGCGATTTTGGTTCGACCGAAGAACTTCGAAAACCCCGGTTCTACGCGTACTGTCGGATGCGGCTGAGCGGTTCATCGCAGCCGGTTCTGCTGTTCCGCAACGGCGACACCGCGTTGGCCGAAAACAGCCTCGGCGCAGGTCGCGTGGCATTGTTTGCCGCCGGCCTGAATTCCGACCTGAGCTGGACCGACCTGCCTCTCACGGGAATCTTCGTTCCGTTCATACATCGGCTGAGCCGTTATCTGGCGGCGGGTTCTCCCGGCCGGTCCGACTATTTCGTGGGCGACAGGGTGTATCGGAACCGGACTGAGGTCCAAGCCCGTGAGGCCCTGCTCAGACCTCCCGAGGGCGAGGCTCGAACGATCTGGCCCGAACAGCGCGGGCCACATTCGGTATGGCCGGTCGGCGAGGTGGATATTCCGGGTGTCTGGGAGATTTACGCGCGGGACCGCCTGACGGACCGGTTCGCGGTTCGTATCGATGCCGGGGAAGGGGATCCCGCACGTGTGTCAACGGATCGGCTTAAAAGGGTGTTTGAGGGGTCCCGTCTGCGCATCGTGGATCCTCAGGTATCTCCGGCGGACGCGGTCCGGACAGCGCGCGGGGGCCGGGAACTATGGCGATTTGCACTGGGCCTGGCGCTTGTGTTGATGATGGCGGAGGCCGTTCTGGCGCGTTCGGAACGGCAGGGCAGGCGGATCCAGTCCGGCACCCGGCCACCGTCCTGAGGAACGCCTGGAGCCGGCAAGGGATATTGTATGATATAAATAAATGTTTTACAATTGTTTATTAGTTTAGCCTTGACTTTTCGCCGGGCCGCTCGTATTTTTTGAATCGGACGGGTTGCACGCATCACACGATGCAGGCGCGGAGATCGTCTGGCGACGTAATTCAATAGGATCTAATCCTGTTTTTCCGTATCTGACAACCTATGGTAACAGGAGTGAGTCACTCGATGATGTCTTTCGACGTGGCTCGTTCTTTTGGGAGACAATATGCCGGATGCGCTGGTGGTGGTCGAGTCGCCGGCCAAGGCGAGGACGATCAACAAAATACTCGGAAAAGACTTCAAGGTATTGGCCAGCATGGGACACGTACGTGACCTGCCCAAGAAGGAACTGGGCATCGACGTCGCGAATGGCTTCAAACCCACGTATCGGACCATCCGAGACCGGAACAAATTCGTCAGGGAGCTTCGTGCGGCCGCCCGTTCGGCAGGTCGGCTGATTCTTGCGACGGACCCCGACCGCGAGGGGGAAGCCATTGCGTGGCACGTGGCCGAGGCACTCAAGCGGGTCAAGGATGCCCAGAGGGTTATGTTCAATGAGATCACGGAACGGGCGGTCAGGGAGGCGGTGGCCAACCCCTCCAGGATCGATCTCAGAAAGGTGGACGCTCAACAGGCCCGCAGGGTTCTGGATCGCCTCGTGGGGTACAAGGTCAGTCCGCTGCTGTGGAAAACGGTTCACGGCGGTCTGAGCGCCGGCCGGGTTCAATCCGTAGCGCTCCGCCTGATTTGTGAGCGGGAAGCGGCGATCGACGCGTTCGTCCCGGAAGAATACTGGACTGTCGACGCGAAGGTGAAACGGGAGGATACCGTTCCATTCAGGGCGCGTCTGGTCCGGTTCAAGGGCGAAAAGCTGGAGTTGAAGACCCGGGTGGAGGTGGACCATATCCTTCTTGATCTGCGTGCGGCGGCCTCGGATCCGGGATACCGGATCGCCGGCATAAACCGGCGGGAGCAACGGCGCAATCCGGCGCCGCCGTTCATTACGAGTACGCTGCAGCAGGAGGCGTCTCGGCGGCTGCGGTTTACCGCACGGAAGACGATGCAGGTGGCCCAGCAGCTTTACGAAGGCGTCGAGGTACAGGGTGGAACGGAAAACGTGACCGAAACAACCGGTTTGATAACATACATGAGGACCGACTCCACCCGGTTGGCGAACGACGCGGTTTCTTCGGCGAGAGACTATATCCGGCAGCGGTTCGGGGAGGCGTATCTTCCGGCCCGGGCAAGAACGTACCGAAAGGGAAAGGGGGCGCAGGATGCGCACGAAGCAATACGCCCCACGGACGCGCAGCGACCTCCGGAGGTCGTCCAGAACCAACTGACTGACGATCAGGCGAAGCTATATCGCCTGATCTGGGATCGTTTCATCGCCTGTCAGATGGCGTCTGCGGTGTTCAACCGGACCGCGGTGGATATCCGGGCGGGCGAGTATGAATTACGGGCAACCGGTTCGGAGCTCAAATTTGCCGGATTTACGGCCCTCTATACGGAGGGCAAGGACGACGAAGCCGAGCAGGCCGAGGCGCGGCTCCCCGATGGATTGAAGCAGGGGGATGTTCTGAAAATGATGTCGCTGCTGCCCGAACAGCATTTCACAAAGCCGCCCCCGAGATTCTCCGAAGCCACGCTCGTCAAGGAGCTGGAGTCGCGCGAAATCGGACGACCCAGTACATATGCCCAGATTATCAGCACGCTCCAGGACAGGGACTATACGACAAGAAACAGCGGCCGGTTCGCGCCAACGGATCTGGGGAGAACCGTCAACGGAATTCTGGTCAAGGCGTTTCCCGATGTTTTCGACGTGGATTTCACCGCGAGGATGGAAGATGAACTGGATCAGGTCGAAAACGGCGAGGCAGGGTGGGTGAAGGTGGTGGAAGACTTTTACGGACCGTTCGCCAGGGCTCTGGAAAGGGCGGAAGGGCAGCGAAGAGAGCTGAAGGCGTCCCTCCAGGAGGAGACGGACAGAATCTGCGAGAAGTGCGGACGGATCTTTGTGATCAAATGGGGTCGAAACGGCCGTTTTCTGGCCTGTTCCGGATTTCCGGAATGCCGCAATACCCACCCGCTCGAAGCATCGGAGCCGGAACCAACGGATGAGGTTTGCGAGAAATGCGGATCGGAAATGGCCATTCGTACCGGACGCAATGGACGATTTCTTGCATGCTCCGGGTACCCCGAATGCAGAAATACCCGGTCGATTTCCACGGGCGTGCCCTGTCCGCAGGAAAAATGCGACGGACAACTCAAGGAACGAAGCAGCCGGCGCGGCAGGACGTTCTTCAGTTGCGGCAACTTTCCGGCCTGTACGTATGCGAGTTGGGACCGGCCGTTGAACCGGCCGTGCCCAATGTGCGACGGGCCGTTTCTGGCCGAGCATGCCGGTCGAAACGGCCGGACTTCCTTCCGGTGCCTGAAGTGCAGGCACAACATGCCGGAAGAGCAGAAGGAAAAGGTGTAGGCCGGCTTTCCGGGCCAACTGCGGAATACGAGATTCGAGCCGGCCCCGCCGACTCGCCCGCGGACACCGATCCCGCGCCAGGAGCATTCTGAAACAAAGGTAGCTGCGAATGCACGTTTTGATCGAGGAGTTTCTACGCCATCTCGCCGACGAGCGTCGCCTTTCGCCGCACACGTCGCGTGCCTACCGTACGGACCTGGAACGGTTTCTTTCTTTCCTGCAGGTCCGATCGGGCTCGGAAGAGCCGGACGTGAGAAGCGTCGCCCGAGAGGACATTCGGGCGTTCCTCGGACATCTCAACGGCGCCGGATTCGGAAGGCGTTCAATCGCACGGAAGCTGGCGTCGCTGCGGACGTTTCTTTCCTTTCTGTGCCGTCAGGGCCGTTTGAAGAAGAACCCGGCGCTTCAGGTCCGGCCGCCAAGGCAGGAAAAGACCCTGCCGGTACATCTGGACGACCGGGAGGTGCGGCGCGTTCTGGAGAATCCGTCGCCGGATTCGGCATTGGGTTTGCGGGACCGGGCGATGCTGGAATTGTTCTACAGTTCCGGAATCCGTTTGCGCGAACTTGCGGAAATCAACATGGACAGCCTGGACCTCGACAGCGGGACGGTCCGGGTTACGGGGAAGGGCGGCAGGGAGCGACTCGTGCCCGTTGGAAGGCCCGCCCGGGAGGCCCTTCGCAGGTATCTCGCGCGCCGGCCGGAACTGTTGCCCGGTGATGCGCCCGAGGTTGACAGTCGTCGTTTTTTCCTGAGCCGCACCGGCAGGGCGTTGAGCCCAAGCGGGGTTCAGGACCGGGTCGTGGGACATCTCGAACAGGCGACGGGCAGGGGTCGTCTGGGTCCGCATACTCTGAGGCATACATTCGCCACCCATCTGCTGGACAGGGGCGCCGATCTGAATGCGGTAAAGGAGATGCTTGGGCACGCGAGCCTGTCGACAACGCAGGTCTATACCCACGTGAGTGTGGAACGGTTGAAAAAGGCCTATCGGCAGGCGCATCCGAGAGCGTAGGGACGTGAGAATGGACACGGAAGCCGGTGGATGGCCATACCGGGTATACCTGTCATTCTCCATCCCGAAAAAGACGGCTCGTGTTCTGATTGGCCTTCTTCCACTTGTCGCGGGAGCATGCGCCAACCCAAGACCGCCTCCGGGCGGTCCTCCGGACACGACCCCGCCGCGGGTGGTCCAAACAACGCCTTCGGCCGATTCCCTGGGCGTTGGCCCGGATACCCGCATCCGGATCCGGTTCAGCGAATCCATGAACCGGCGATCGGTCACGCGCGCGATTTTCATTTCGCCGCGTTTTCCAACCGATCCGGATTTCAGGTGGCGCGGACCGGAGCTTGAAATCCGTCCACGCGAGGGCCTCCGCGAGGATCGTACCTACGTTGTATCGGTTGGCGCCGGCAGTTCAGACGAGTCGTCCAACCGCATGGAGGCGACCTACAGCTTCGCGTTCTCCACCGGTGACCGGTTGAGCGGTGGTGAAATCCACGGAAGCGTCGTTCTGAAAACCGGGAAGCGGGGACAGGTCTACGTATGGGCGTACGATTTGACCGGGACCGCTGACCCCGATCCCGCGGCCGACCCTCCCGTCTATGTAACACAGCCCGGTGACGACGGGACGTACCGTTTTGTACGATTGGGGCCCGGACGGTACCGGATATTCGCATTCCAGGATGGAGACCGCGACCAGGCCTATCGTCCCGGCGAGCCCATTGCGGTACCGCCGGGAGATGTCCCGCTCGGATCAGGCGACGCGGGTGTGCAATTGAGTCTGCTGAAGATGGCGGTGCGTGACAGCGTGCCGCCGCGTTTTGTTTCGGCGCGGACGCCCGACCGGCGGCGGCTTGCCCTGCGGTTCGACGAACCCGTGAATCTCTCCTCACCGCCCCGCGTTTCCGGGGCCGCCGGAAACCTCGACGTACAGGCAATTTACACGGACGCGACGGATTCCAGCCGGGTGTGGCTGGTTACCGGTCCGCAGACTGCGGGCACGGAATACAGGGTCGAACTGGGTGGGATCTCAGACCGTTTCGGGAATCAGATCCCGACCGGCAAAGCGGCGGCGGTGCGTGGCGAGGGACAGCCCGACCGCCGTACGCCGGTTTCGGTTCGCGTCAATCCTGAAGTTGGAGCACGGCACGTATCGCAAGACGCGGCGCTGCGAATCGATTTCAACGAGGCGATGTCTGACGATACGAGTCCCGGGCTCTGGGTCGTTTCAGACAGCACGGATGCTCCCGAGGGACGAATTTCCTGGCCGCTGCCCAACCGGCTTGCGTTCCGGCCGGTCCATGCCTGGACGCCAGGGAAGTCGTACGTTCTGCGAGCACGGCCGGACCGGCTCTCGGACGTTTCCGGTAACCCGGCCGAAGGCGAAATCGTGTTCCGGTTTACGGTTGCGACTCCGGAAGACCAGGGTGCGTTGAGCGGTTCGGTTGTCCCTTCAGATTCGCCCATCGTCGTGCAGGCGCGGCTGCTCTCGGCGCCGCAGGTGACGCATTCGATCACCGTTGCGCCTGGAGACTCTTCGTATATTCTGGAAGCGATGCCGCCCGGGCCTTACCGGGTGCTCGCTTTCGGTGACGTCGACGGTACCCGCCTGTGGACGCCGGGCGTGGTCAGACCATTCGTTGCCGCCGAGCCTCTGTCTGCCTTGCAAGACACGATTAGCGTCGTCTCCCGATGGGAGACGGCCGTCGAGGAGCCGCTGAACCTGTATGTCTGGACTTCTTCAGATCTCGAACGGGAGAAATAGCGGTGCCTGATGATTCTGAACGTGGCCCTTCCATAAGGAAACATCTGGCGCCTGTCCTGTTGCTGGCCGTGTTCTGTGTCCTGATGATCTACCGGCTGACGGCGCGGTCCCCGGATGAAAGCGAACGGGCCCGCGCCCGGATGCAACTCGAATTGATCTACGGGCTTGAGCGCGCCCATCTGAAGGAATTTGGAACTTATCTCCCCGTAGACAGTGAAAAAAACGGTGAGATCCTCAAGCTTATCGACGTGCCCGGCAGGTTCAGGTACCGGGTAACGGTGGAAGGGTCGACGTTTGTCGCGGAAGCCCGCGCTGACCTGGACGGTGACGGCCGGCATGAGGTGTGGTACGTGGATCAGGAGACGCCCGAACCCGTGTTGATACAACAGGACTGAGCTGTGAGACACAATATCGGAAACTGTACGCGTCGATTGTTCGTCCTGCTCGTCGTGACCCTGATGATAGGCTGCTTTCTGGCTGCCCCCTCGGTTTCCTACGTGTTTCAGATGCACCGTAACAATCAGGGCCAGATTGTCACGGTGCGATGGTCGGCGGGAAAGGCGCGCGCGATCGAATTCTGGCTCAAGATCGATCAGTTTCCTTTCCTGGACAGACATGTAAGACGCCTGGTAAACGACAGCTTCGCGGCCTGGGAGGAAGTTCCCATTTCATTCGCCTCGTTCAGGAGCCGCGGCGTGGGCAATCTGGAAGTGTCAACCACCGACGGAAAAAACGTCATTGCCTTTGACCGGAGCGCCAGTAATTTCCCGGAACGCGGAGGCGGGGGTGTGATTGCGTTCGCACGGATGAACTGGGACACTCAGGGGCATATTACCGACGTGGACATCGTCTTCAACGGTCGAGACTATTCCTATTCTGCGGGAAATCCCGATCAGGAGGGCGGACTGGTGGATATGCAGGATGTGCTGGTCCACGAGATCGGCCACCTGCTGGGCCTTGCCCATTCTCCGCTGGCAGGGGATCGATCCGTTCGACCGTCGATGTATCCCTTTTACTTCGGAGAGGAACGAACGCTTACGACGGACGACCGTGCGGGGATTGCGGCACTGTATCCATCCGCCGAGGCGATTACTTCCACCGGCGCAATTTCCGGGCGGGTGACGCACCGTGAGGGCGCCGGGGCATTCGGCGTGCACGTGGTGGCATATCGCGCGGATACCGGTGAGTTCGCCGCCGGTGTCCTGTCGGGAACAACAGGTGAAAACCGGGGGATCGGCGGAGACGGGGAGTATGAGATCAAGGGTCTGCCGCCTGGAGAATATCACGTGGGCATCGAACCTGTTGGCGGTTCGGTTACCACGCGGAATTTCAGCGGCATTTACAGCGAATTCGAAACCGGCTTCCCTGAGGAGTATTACGACAACCGTGCGATCCGGGACGTCGCGGACGTGGTTCGCGTTGCCCCGGGCAGGAGCGTGGCGGAAGTCGACTTTACGCTGGGAACGGCCCTGCCCGGTTTTCCGGACGTTCAACCGACCGTTCTGCCGAACAACACGCCGAGCCCCGCGGGCCCGTACCGGCTGCACGTCCGCATTCTCGATGAGGACCCGATCGTTTTGGTCGAGGCGGACTACCGGATCGACGGCGGACCTGTCCGGACGTTGGTGTTGCAGCCGGAACACGGACAGTTTTATTCCGCCGAGTTTCCCGGGCGGAAACGCGGAACCGTGTTTACCTACCGATTCCGGGCGCAGGACAGTCAGGGCAATGAAACGGTCTATCCCGCGGGGGAACTGCCCGCTCTCCGGTTCGAAGTGCTCGCGCTTTCCGGAGAGCCGGTTGTGTACGTGGCGCTTCGGCGTTCGCGGCAGCTTGCCGTGTTCGATACGGGTCTGGACCGTGAAGTGGCCCGGATACCGCTGGGCGGCGACCCCTTGAGCGCGTTGTTGACGCCCGACGAGAGATACGTATACGTGGCCAACAACGGCGCGGACCGGGACGGTTCGGAAAACAAGCTGATGGCGATCGATACGGGTACGCATGAAGTCAATGTGATCCGGGTGGGGCGTGAACCACTGGATCTTGCGATGGCCCGAAACGGTTCACGCGTGTACGTAAGCAATGCGGCGGAGCAGACGGTATCGGTGGTGGATGTGGGCAGCCTCCGGGAGCGGCGGCGCATATCCACGCCCGTTTCGGGTGCAGGGGAACAGTCACGGGGCCCATTCGGCATCGCGGTGGACCCGGATGAAAAGTGGTTGTACGCGGCGGACATCGACGGGAATCAGGTGATGGTGGTGGATATCGAAGCCGGGCAGGTAACGCACCGGATCGACGTGCCGGAATCGCCGCGGTCACTGCTGCTCTCCCCGTCCGGCGACCGCCTCTACGTTTCCAGGTTCGGACGCAGCGGCGACGGGGCCGGCGTTTCGGTCATCGACACCGGAACGAAAGAGGTGATCAGCAAGATCGACCAGCCATCCGCCAGCGTATTCCGGCTGGCCCTCTCGCCTGACGGGAAACGCCTCTATGCCACGGACAGGACCAATGCGCAGGTGCTGGTCATCAACACCGATCTGAATCGCGTCATTCTGAAATGGGCCTCGCGCGGACGGGAAACGCGCGACGTCGCCGTGTCCGCCGACGGCAAGACCGTCTACGCGGCCAACCAGGACTCGAACGAACTGCTGTTTATCGATGCTGCGTCGGGGTTCATTCGCAAGACGCTCCCGCTGGAAGACGGGCCCCGGGGTATCGCCGTTCGGGGGCGGCCGGTCTACGAGGATGCTCCCGTTACCGATCCGGGACGCGCCGACTTCGACCGGGACGGAATCGTCGGGTTCGGCGATTTCGTGATTTTCGCCAGCAGTTTCGGCGCCGGTTCGGAGGATCCGAATTTCGACGTGAACCTGGACCTGAACGGCGATGAACAGATCAGCTTCGCGGATTTCATCCTCTTTGCCGCGGTCTTCGGGATGTCCGCGGGAGGGTAGGGAACAATGCGTGCCCCTGAGTGAATCCAAAAAAGGCGGAACTCCACGAGTCGGAACGTGAAAGGATGAATATTGTCGAGTGGCCAGTAATGGACTGCTGAGATATCGTAGCGGACCTCCGGTTTTTTCCGGGGGTTTTTGATTTTTGTATGACGGTTACCATACTGCTGGTTGCCCGTGAGAGACACAATTGGTATACTATTCGATCAAACTATGTTCGCTGGCCATTCCCCCTGTGTTCTTGGCTGCTACGACCCTGACAGGGGTGTTGACCGGACAGTAGAACCACGTTACGATCTGATTTGTCAAAGAATCGCGGTTTTTGAGAGCGAATATGAGTAGGTCCAACCGTGTCAATCAACAAGACTCCGCGCTTAGCCGAGTTCTGGAATTAATCCGTGGGATAGCAGAAAAATCTGCGAGATCGGATTTTATCTATCGTGGCGAGCCCGAACTATACGACAGGGTGTCGTCAACTCTCTTTCGTCAGTATGCCGAAGAGATAGAAAGCGAACACTTCGATGTGGAGTTCGTCCAGAACGAAATTCTCGATAAGGCGAAGAGGTATATGCATGGAACCGACATACAAATATTGACAGAACTCCAACACTTTGGCGGGAAAACCAACCTGATCGACTTTACTACCGACTATAACATCGCCCTCTTCTTCGCGTGCGACGGCTCTTACGACGAAGACGGAAGGGTTGTATTCAAGGAAATCGTGCCCATACGTGAACAGGTTATGCAACCGCAAGATCCTGAGAACCGTGTGATTGCCCAGAAGAGTGTTTTCATTCGACCTCCAGGAGGATTTGTTGAACCAGATGATTTGGTCGTTATACCAAACGACCTCAAACAGCATATGCTTACGTACTTGAGAAAGTCCCATGGTATATCTACTGAAACTGTATATAACGATCTTCATGGATTTATTAAGAACGAGGGCATCCACGAAAGCGCTTATACAGAATTCTATGCGGGATTGACACGCTCCAATAGCGGGGATTACGATAAGGCTATCTGCCATTATTCGAGGGCGATTGAGCTCAAACCTGATCTACATATTGCATACAACAATCGCGGAACCTGCTACAACGAACGTGGCGAGTCTCATCGAGCGATCGAAGACTTTAACAGGGCGATAGAACTCAGCCCTGGGGATTTTAACCCATATGTCAATCGAGGTGTTGCTTACGGAAAACTTGGTGACGTTGACCGTGCCATTGAAGAATATGGGAAAGCAATCGAACGAAAATCGGACCATGCGACAGCGTTTTTTAATCGAGCCGAATCTTACAGGAAGAAGGGCGAGCTTGTGCGTGCGATTGAAGATTCGGGGAGGACGATCGAATTGAAGCCGGACTTCGCAGAGGCCTATAGCTGCCGTGCCCTCGCCTACGTTGAGCAAGGAATGATTGACCGCGCCGTTGATGACTATGGAATGGCAATAGAAATAAAGCCGGACTTTGCGGAAGCCTACAATAATCGAGGTCTTGCAAAAAAGAGTTTGGGTGAGAAAGGGCTCGCCCTAAGTGATCTGAGCAGGGCTATTGAACTGAATCCTCAAAATCACGAGTTTTTCAAAAATCGCGGTGTGATTTTCACCGAGAACGACGAGATTGACCGCGCAATCGAAGACTTCAATAGGGCAATGAAACTGAATTCCGAAGATGCAGACGCACATTACAATAGAGGTCTCGCATACGTTAAGGGTGGCGAGGTGGAGTCGGCAATTAGGGATTTTAGTAAGGCGATAGAGTTGGAATCGGACTATGCGGATGCATATAACGACCGAGGTCTCGCCTACGTTAGAACCTGTCAACTGGAACTGGCCATCAAGGATTTTGGCAAGGCGATTGAGTTGAAATCGGATAGTGCCGAATTACATAACAATCGCGGCAACGCATATTTTCTACAAGATATGGCTGAATGGGCGATCAGAGATTTCAGTTGTGCAATAGAACTGGATCCGGATGATGCAAAGGTTTACCAAAATCGTGGCATTGCGTACATCAAGCAAGGCCGAGTTGACCAAGCCATTAACGACTTTGACAGGGCTATAGAACTGAGACCAGATCTTGTGCAGGCCTATATCGTTCGAGGTGATGCTTGCGTGAAACAAGGCAAGTTTGGCGCTGCAATCCAGGACTTTACCAGAGCGATAGAATTCAATCCAGATGATGCCGATGTCTACAAAAAACGTGGAGCGGCATTCACAGAACAAGGAAACGTCGACCGTGCCATCGATGACTTTGGGATGGCAATTGAACTGAGATCGGATTTTGAAGAAGCATATTTTGTTCGCGGTGTCGCGTACCTTGAACAACGAGAGATTGCCAGTGCGGTCGAAGACTTTGGCAGCGTGATAGACTTAAATCCGGATTTTGTTGAGGTTTATTATCTGCGTGGCGTGGCTTGTCTATATATAAAAGAGTGGGAAAAAGCGAGATCAGATCTTACTGCTGCCAGAGAAAAGGGAATGGACATCATCACTTCATTTCGTGACACCTGTGAAAGCGTGGCGGACTTCGAGATCAACAGTGGCGTGGAATTACCTGGAGATATTGCTGCAATGCTGGCGCACTCCGAAGGATGAATCTCCGCACACTGAGAATAGTTAAATTGACCATTTTTTCGGACTCTGATGCGTCTGATTTCGATCCGTGACTGCTTTCGGCGGCCATTCAGAACACCTACCGCCCGCTTGTACACTCTTTCGTCAGGCATTCCAGAAGATTATCGGTCTGGCGTATGTGGATATTCCTAAAAACAGAAGGGATATATGCAGAAAAACAACGGCCCAAGTACGCATGCAGAACCGCGTAATTGGTACGAATTGGAATCGGACTGGGAGAATACCCTTCGAAAAGCGTACAAGGGAAGAGCATGTCGTTCTCACGAGGCTTAGCAGACATAAGGCGGACAGGGTGCGTAACAAGCCACAAGGTGTCAATGAGGATGAGGAAATTGCTAGGATTTGGCTTGAGATGATGGGGTATTCTGATATACGTTTGGGGGATGATCCACCTGACTACGTTGTTGAAGATCGGCACGCCGTTGAGGTACGACGCCTGAACCGAATGGTCGAAGCAGATGGAAGAAACGATGGCGAGGAAGTATCGTTTTATCCACTTAGCGCAATCGTCAAGGACGTACTCCAAAAATTGGGCCCGCCCCATCCAGGTGAGCATTGCTGGTATGTGGATGTCAGCTATGAGATTGACGTGGGCCAGCCGCCGAAGAAATGGCCGATAAAGAAAAAAGAGAAAATCAAGACGAAACTTCGGGAGGTTCTGCGATTGTTCGATGGACGAGAGGGTGTGACAATTCAGGTAGGGTGTGGAATCAGCCTTGTGTGTTGGTCTGCCTACGAAACTCTATGCCATAGGTTCGTATTGGGTCAAGTAGAAGATCCTGGGGCGGGTTGGATTCTTGCCGATCTGATTCTAGGCATTAAAATCTGTATTGAGGAAAAAACTCGCAAAATCAAAGATAAGCTAAACGAATTGAGCGAGTTAAAGGACTGGTGGCTGATTCTGGTTGATCATATTTCTCGCGGGATGATCGCATCAAGCGAACGCCATTTGAGAGCGGTCCGTGAGCAGATTCCATCCAAGGGTCCTTGGTCACGGTGTATCGTTGTAGACTACTGGAAACCCGATATGTATTTTGAATTATAGTTGCCTTTTTCAATTCGTCGGTAAATGCCATGACACAAATTGAAAGTATCTCAGCAGTCGTCGAGGATGTGCGAGCCTTAAGGTTTCGTGGTCCTATCGATGATTTGGATGCACACACACAGTTCTGTCTTCAATGTCGTCATCTGTTAATCCAGCTACAGAGATTGGCTTCTCCTTTACTGCCAGATCCGGAAAAGGAACGACTCCAAGGGCTTGATGTCGATATCGACGACGTCTATTCGGCCTTCGAAGTACAGTCAGAACTCGATGCGCTCGTTCCAGTCATTGAAACTGCGCTTAGCCATGTCGACGGCAGCGAATTGAGCGATGCGTCGTTGGACCAGATGATCCTGCCATCAGTTATCGATCAAATCCAACAAGCTTCCTCGTCAGATTTCGACACTACTGTTCTAGCCCGTCGATGCCGAGAGATCAATTCTTGTTTTTGTCACGGCAACATCGTGGCCACCGCCCTGACGATGCGCGCGGTATTAAACTACGTACCACCCCTTTTCGGCCAGAAGACGTTCGATCAGGTTCTGGCCCACAGCGACCGCAGCCTCAAGGAAAGCTTCAAACATCTACATGAAGGATTACGGAAAATTGCCGATTTACATGCGCACCGGCCGATCCGCAAGAAGGACATCTATCCATCGACACTTCAGGTTGAACCATTCAAGGCTCCATTCGAGATTCTCCTGCACGAGATATTGGCAAGGCTCACACGAGATGTACCGGAATAACGAAGCCGCTAAGAAAACTGAAGCGAGACGCGAATCGGTCTGCTACTTTTTTGGATATCTCTGCCTCGCGTTAACTAAACGGAGCGTACTCCAATGGCCCCCAAAGCCATATTTACGAAGTACTTGAAAGACATCGCAGACGTTGCTGGTCAGGGAGATGCACGGGAGGAGAGTTTCTACCCGGCGCTTGCGGCGATGTTGAATGAAGTCGCCCTGGAATCAGGGAAAAAGGACGTGCGTGTAACTGTGCTGCCAAGGCCCACCGAGGGCGGAAACCCGGATTTCCGGCTATGGAATGGCTCAAACCAGATCGGGTACATTGAGGCGAAGAAACCAACCGATTTGAATTTAAACGCTATCGAACAATCGGAGCAACTTAAACGTTATCTCAATACGTTTCCGAATCTCATTCTTACAAACTTCCTCGAGTTTCGCCTGTACCGTAGAGGCGAACCGGTAGGAGATAGCGTCAGCGCGGGCCGACCCGATACGCTAAACAGGTTGGGCGTCGCGCCACCGCTTGAGAGTGAAGTAGAACTCTACGCCCTCCTCGATAGATTCCTGAATTTCGCGCTCCCTCCCGACTTTACGGCCGACGCTGAATCCCTCGCCGTTGAATTGGCAAAGCGAACTCGCCTTCTCCGCGATGTAACGATCGAAGAGATGAGAGATGTTCCCAATTCGAGCCCCGATCTCTCCGGTTTTTTCGATGCCTTCCGATCCCATCTGATAGGTTCGCTGACACCGGAAGAGTTCGCCGATATGTTCGCACAGACAATTACGTACGGTCTGTTCGCTGCCCGAGTCCGCACCGGGGACGACTTCAACCGGGGAGAAGCCGTTGACAACATACCCCATACCATCGGTATCCTTAGGCGTCTTTTTCGGTTTGTCTCTCATGGAGATCTACCGGATCAACTTGCATGGTGCGTGGATGACATTGCCGAAGTATTGGCGGTGGCCGACGCGCCCGGTATTCTCAACGAATACTACCGAGACGGCAAAGGCGGCGACCCTATTGTGCATTTCTACGAGACCTTCCTTGCCCAATATGATCCACGTGAACGTGAACGCCGCGGGGTGTACTACACGCCGGAACCAGTGGTGGGATACATCGTTCGATCACTGAATGAGATTCTGAAAACTGAGTTCGACATGGGTGAGGGTCTGGCTTCCGAAGGCGTCACCCTGCTCGACCCGGCTGCGGGGACCATGACCTTTGTGGCTTGCGCAGCCCAATTGGCCGTTTCCGAATTCGAGTCCAGGCTCGGCAGCGGCGTAAGGGAGGAATTCATACGTAGCCGTGTTTTGAAAAGCTTCTTCGCTTTCGAGCTTATGATGGCGCCGTATACAGTCGGTCACTTAAAGATGAGTTTACTGCTTCAGGAACTCGGTCACCGCCTCGCCGACGATGAACGAATGCCCTTTTATCTCACGAATACGCTCGACTGGGAAAAACTGGAACAAACCCGAATCCCCGGCCTTTCAGCACTGGCAGAGGAATCTCGCCTTGCCAACGATGTAAAGAAGCAGACTCCCATCCTGTGTATATTGGGCAATCCGCCCTATTCCGGACATTCCAGCAATCAAGGCGATTGGATACGTGAGTTAATCGAGGATTATAAACAGGTAGACGGTAAGCCTCTTGGTGAACGAAACCCCAAATGGCTTCAGAACGACTATGTGAAGTTCCTGCGTTTTGCGCAGTGGAAGATCGAACAGTCCGGACGAGGCATCGTTGGCATGATTACTGACCGCAGCTATCTCGAAAGTGCCACTTTTCGCGGCATGCGCCGGAGCATGATGGGTACTTATGACGACATATACATACTTGACCTACACGGCGATTCAGTAAGGGGGGAGATCAACCCTACCGACGGCAGACCTGACGGCAATATCTTCGAGATCCGGCAAGGTGTGGCCATTGCCTTTTTTATAAAAACAGGTAATAAGGCAGGGGGTGATTGTCGGG
Source organism: uncultured bacterium (assembly GCA_964551635.1). Classification (GTDB taxonomy): domain Bacteria; phylum Latescibacterota; class UBA2968; order UBA2968; genus JAAXHE01. The sequence continues at coordinate 29,583 of CAZKDZ010000297.1, forward strand.
TTCATCATGCCGAGGAATATGGAAGCCGTGACCTCAAATACGGGTGGTTGGAATCCCACGATCATAGTTCCACCTCATGGCAACAGATTTATCCTCTTGCGTCGTACTACTTCTTTACGCCACGCGACGTTAGACTCGAATCCGCTTTTCGTCGGTTTGCTTCTATTCGTGATGTATTCATCAGCAACAGTGTGGGCATTGTTACTGCAAGGGATCGTCTAACGATTGGTTGGTCTGATCAGGAAGTGTGGAATACGGTCCGAGTGTTTTCGGGGATGGATCCAGAGCTAGCAAGAGAAACTTACAAACTCGGCCGGGATGCGCAAGATTGGAAGGTGACGGTGGCGCAGAATGACTTGCGTGAGCACGGACTTACTCGTGACAATGTAGTCCCGATCCTGTACCGGCCCTTTGATGTCCGATACACCTACTACACTGGTCAGTCTGGAGGTTTCATTTGCAGGCCTCGCACAAATGTAATGAGCCACATGCTATTGGGTGACAACTTGGCAATTTGCATTGGACGTCAGGGGCACGTTGTTGGCGACGGGGAATGGGATTTGATCTATTGCTCTAAGACGATAGAGGATTTCAACCTTTTCTATCGTGGGGGAAATGTAAACTTCCCCCTCTTTCAAAATTTTACCACAGGTGAACGACGATCTAACCTGAACCGTGGGTTTACGGACGGCATGACCGACACACATCGTCGCATTCCCTCACCTGAGGATGTCTTTTACTACATCTACGCAGTTCTACATTCACCGGTCTACCGGAGCAAACCCTACGTGCCAATATAGAGTGAGACAACTCCCCCTCCGAGTTTAATGTCGTAAAATGGGCGGAGAGGAGAGCAAGAGATGAGGTCAAGAATCGATGTAGGAGACAACGGCAGCAAGGGGTCTCTGGTTGTGGAGGTCC
>CAZKDZ010000298.1:0-9293 GCA_964551635.1 uncultured bacterium
GCCAAGAAAGCGTTCGACGAGAATCTCACGCTTCGGGAATCCGCGGTGGCGCTTGGAATGATGGACGGCGAGGCGTTCGATGCCGCGGTCCGGCCCGAGAAGATGACGGGGCCGGGCGCGTAACGTCAACGGGGTGAGGCACCCCACAATCCGCCGCCCTGGAAAGGCAGCTCAAGAATACGAGAGAGCCCGGCAGGATTCCTGCCGGGCTCGTTTCGTCAGTCAAAAAGGAGATTATCTGCCAGGGAGCAGCCGATACGGCGGCCGAACGGAACGGCATGCCCGGACTTAAGTCGTCAAAAGTTCAGTCAGGCGACGACGGCCGTCAGAAACGCAGCGAATGAGAATCGCCTGTATGTTCGTCTCCGCATGCAGGACAGTTCTTGCATAGATGCCGATTCAGCAGGTGCGCTGTCGCAAGCAGGATTCCTGCTGTTGTATGGAAGACGACTTCAAAGATTCCCTCAGTTGCAACGTGGCCGATGGCGATGAACGCGATCGCCACTACGATGATGAGAAACGCTCTCCAGCGTCTGTGGTGCCTGACACGCCAGACGACGCTGCCAATTGCGAGCGCAACCGCTCCGACAATGATCAATTCCGCGGGTTCGCTCGCGAGGAACCCCAGCCCCAGCAACGGCAGAACCGTTACCAGAAGCGGCATTGCCACACAATGGACCGCACATGTGCAAGACAGAACCGCGCCGACGTTATCCACCATTTCATGACTGATGTTGTTCCTGAAATCTTCCATTTGTCTTCTTTCTGGCTGGGCCCGGGTACATCGCGTCAGGATCGAATCAATGGAGCCCGATTGCGTCGGGTACTCCCGCTGTTTTTAAAGACTATTATTGATCGAGATATACCGCGATTTTTCCGCACCAGTGCGGCGGCCATTCGGTCATGTTGCCGTAGACGGCGGGCGAGCCCGGGCCGCGGGGATATCTCGAGGACATCACCCCGCCATCGTTGCCGTCCAGGCCGAATAGCCGACCGATCAGGTGTACGCGTTCGTCTTCCTCGATCCGCGTGGCTTTGAAGTAAAGCGCGAGGACGTTCGGCGGGGCATGCACGCCCGAAACCGCTCGCGATTTCTCCTCGGGTGAGTGCTTGTACCTGACTTCCTGAAAAACGCCGATGTGAAAATCGCGGTGGCGCTCGGTCCTGCCGATAAATCCCCGTAGACTTTCTATACCCAGAATCCAGGATTTCCACCCGGTTGTCCGGGTTGTGAAACGGGCCTTTTCAGACGGAATCGCTGCCGCGTCCACGCCCATGTCTTCCGTACCGCCGATGCGGGGGTTCCCGCCGCACTTTTCGCGGATATTGTCCACCCACCAGAGAATGGACTCCGTCCACAGATTTCGATTGACGTCGCTGAATCGCTGGCCTTCCGCCCTGTAGAAGCGAAACCGGATGGCGCCCGGGTCCGGCTCCGGCTCTGGATCGGTGACAGGTTCCGAAATCGTCTCGGAGTGGGCCGGGGCGGGCCGGGCGTATTGCCAGGGCCGGGTGGGCAACGTGTGATCGAGGCCCAGAGCATATACCGCCGGAACGGCGCGGCCGGCCTCCTGTTCATCGCTCGATTGAATGGAAACAACGCCGACAACGTCACCGGATTCGTCCAGGAGCGGACCACCGTTTCCGTTGGCAGACACGGCGGCGCCGAGGGGATAGGATCGCACGCCGTCGACGACCTCGGCCGGGTTCATCCTTGCGTCGACAAGCCTGAATGCCTCCCCCCCGACCGTCTCGACGACATAGGCCCCCTTGTTCTCAACCGGTTCCCGGGCGGCCAGGTCAAGCAGCGGCCTTCCAAAGACCTTGATCCGGATCAGCGCCACGTTTCGTTTTTCGTCTTTGTCGACCAGTCCGGAAACCCCGAATTCCTCGCCGGATTCAAACCTGGCGACAACCCCGACCGAATTTTCGACAAGATTCCAGGCTGTAACCGCGATTCGGCTGTCCATGGCGAGAAAGCCCAATCCCCGGTCCCGGGAACCGTCTCCTCTTTTCACGTCCAGAACGACAACCGAAGCGCGAATTTTACTGTAGACGGCTTCCGGAGGGCTTCCCGACGCATGGGCGGCGGCAAAGAGTACCTTCCACAGGAACACAGCCATCCATCGTGCGGCTGATGACCGGATGACCGATGCGGGTTTCATAGGCGGACTCGATATTCGATACGTTCGATGTACACGGCCCGAAAACCGGAAGTGGTTTCGAACGGAACGTCAAATCACCCACAGAACGTACAGCGTGACCGCCGTACCGAGGAGAGCGCCGCCGTAGCAGAGGACGTCCAGCGAGAGCAGCAGTTTGCGGATGCCCATTTCGTGGAGCGAGAAACGAATGCGGTGGGCGGCGTGAAAAAGCGGAGGGACAATCAGTGCAAACAGGTAGATTTTGACAAGCGGATTCGCAAGCAGGGATTTCATCCGGCTGTATTCGAGCAGGCTCTCGTCGATCAGGCCGAGCGGCACCGCCAATCCGATGAAGAAGACATGGACGGGAATCAGCAGCGCGGCAACCACGCCGCCCAGCGAGAACATGCCCCACCAGAAGGGTTCGGTTCTGTCTTCCTTGTACACGGATTCCCCCTACGTCAAGGTCAAAAACAGGCAGGCGACAACGGCCGATGCGACGATCCATGAAACATAGGCGCCCAATCCCACGAGAAAGGGCGGTACCGTAAGGCGTCCGATTCGCACGATCTGGATTTTGGATACCAGACCCAGCCATGTGATGCTGTGGTACAGCGCGAAAAGCAGGACGATGACATAACCCACGACAAACGGTACCGACCGGAGCGACTCCTGGAACATATCGTGGGCTTCCGCGCCCCTGGAGACGAGAAACAGCTGGTACAGGTATACCAGCACGAACAGGGCGATGAACACGCTGGTCGACTCTCTGATCATGAACAGGAAGTACCGGCGATTCTGCAGCCACCACGTGAATGGCACGGGGCGCACATAGGCCTTGTGTTGCGTTTCGTTCTCGCGCGTCATCCTATTTCTTCCCCCAGGGCAGGAGTACGGATTTGAACCAGCCGCCGGTCGTGGCCACCTTGTTTCTCTGGATGGCGGCCGCAGGATCCACGTCTTTGGGGCAGACCACGGAGCACTCTCCAATGTAGGTGCATTCCCAGATGCCCTCGGTGCTTGCGATGACATGCTGACGCCGTTCCTGACCGTTATCGCGGGAGTCCAGGTTGTACCGATGCCCCAGGGCAATGGCGGCGGGACCGATGAATTCTGTCTCCAGCCCGTACACGGGACAGGCGGCGTAACATAACATGCAATTGATGCACATGCTGAACTGCTTGTATTCCTTCAGTTCTTCCGGCGTCTGCAGGTATTCCCCGTCTGAAACCGGTTTCTCCTCCTCCCGGATGATCCAGGGCTGCACCGCCTTGAGTTTATCCATAAAGTCGTTCATGTCGATGATCATGTCCCGGACAATGGGGAAGTTTTGCAGGGGTTCCACGCGGACTTCGCCAGGGTAATAATCGCGCAGAAACGCGGCGCAGGAGAGCTTGGGTTCGCCGTTGACCATCATCCCGCAACTGCCGCAGACCCCCATGCGGCATGACCAGCGAAACGAAAGAGTACCGTCGATGTGATCCTTGATGTGGTTCAGTCCGTCCAGCACCACCCAGTCGTCCTGAAATTCGATCTCGTAAGACTGTTCGACGGGTTCGTCTTCCTGTTCCGGGCGATAGCGGGTAACGGTGATTGTGATGTTTTTGCCATTACTCATGAAATTCCCCTCGCGCGGGATTCGAAATTAGCCTCAATCCGAAAAAAACAGCAACGCGGCGACGCGATAAAACCCTCCGAGACGGGGCGTTATCGTCGTATGGAAGGACGTTTTTTCCCTTCACGTCCAGTGACCTGGTGTATCCTGGTAATCAGCAGTCTAATCGCCTTTATTTACAAGCACATGTTCGAATTAACGTCCATGAAGACGTACGAATCAAGGTTAGTATTTGCGCTCTTCGGGTTCCCAGCGCGTGATCGTTACGGGCAGGTAGTCGGTTCGCGGTCCGGCTTCCGTCCTGTACGTCAATGAGTGTTTCAGATATTTCTCATCGTTGCGGTCCTCGAAATCCGAGCGGGAGTGAGAGCCCCTGGATTCCTTGCGGTCCAGGGCGGCGTGCGCAAGCGCTTCAGCCGCATCCAGCATGAATCCCAGTTCGAGCGCCGCGGTAAGTTCGGTGTTGAATACACTGGACGTATCGTCCAGGCCGACGTTCCGGAAGCGTTCCTGAAGTTTCCTCAGGATTTCACAGGTTTCTTTCAGCGTCTCTTCGTCACGAAAGATACCGGCGCCGCGTTCCATGGCCGCCTGCATCTCGGTACGAATGTCCGCCACGCGCTCCTTGCCGTTTCGCGGCTGCAGGTACGTCTGTTCGATGCGCCGCCGCTCGTCGCGGGTGAGGTTTTCGAGGGTCTCCGGGCCGGTAGCATCCAGGCTGTTGGCATATTCGGCGGCGACCTTACCCGCGCGGGCGCCGAAGACGAGGCACTCCGTGAGGGAATTGGAGCCCAGACGATTGGCGCCGTTGAGACTCACACACGCGGCTTCGCCGGCGGCGTAGAGCCCCGGAACGGGCGTGGCGCCGTTGATGTCCGTATGGACGCCGCCCATCATGTAGTGAACGACGGGGCGGACGGGGATGGGTTCCTGGACCGGATCGATTCCCACGTAGTTCCTGGCCAGTTCCCGGACGAACGGGAGCTTCTCGTCGATGACTTTCTCGCCCAGATGTCTCAGGTCCAGGTGGACGTAGTTGCCATAGGGACCGTCGAAGACGCGGCCTTCCCGCATTTCGTACATGAAAGCCCGGGACAGGATGTCACGCGGCCCAAGTTCCATTTTGCCGGGTATGTATTCGCTCAGGTAGCGCTCGCCCTTGTTGTTGGTCAGATAGCCGCCTTCGCCTCGCGAGGCTTCCGTCATCAGGATGCCGGTGCCCGGAAGGCCGGTGGGATGGTACTGAACGAACTCCATGTCCTTCAACGGACACCCGATGCGGTAGGCCAGGGCCATGCCGTCGCCGTTCTTTATGGCGGCGTTCGTCGTAAACGGAAAGATCTTGCCGCCGCCGCCGGTACAGATGATGACGGTCTTCGCGCCGATCGCGTGGATGCCGCCCGAGCGCATGTTCAACGCGGTTACGCCGCAGACCCTTCCGTCGTCCACCAGAAGGGAAGTGACGAACCACTCGTCGTACCGGGTAACCGCGTTGTATTTGAGTGAGGTCTGAAAGAGGGCGTGCAACATGTGGAAGCCGGTCTTGTCCGCCGCGTAGAGCGTTCGCTTCACGCTCATGCCGCCGAAAGCCCGTACGCTCACGCGCCCGTCCTCATCCCGGCTCCAGGGGCAGCCCCAGTGTTCGAGCTGAATGGACTCGTCCTGCGCTTCCTTTACAAAGGCTTCCACGACGTCCTGGTCGGCCAGGTAGTCGCTGCCCCGTATCGTGTCGAACGAGTGCAGGTCCAGATTGTCGTATTCGCGCATGACGGCCGCCGCGCCGCCCTCGGCTGAGACGGTGTGGCTGCGCATAGGGTAGACCTTGGAGACGACGGCAACGTTCAGACCGGAATCGGTGTCGGCCGCGGCGATGGCTGCGCGCAAACCCGCGGCGCCGCCCCCTACAAGAAGCACGTCGTGAATCGGTATGTCCATTTATGACCCCTGAAGGCGCTGGTGAATCGCGTTCGGTTCGTTCGCAAAGAGCGTTTATGATAACGATTTAAGCGAAATTCGTCAATACAAAACTGGGCGAAACCGGAGGTCGCATCGACGATGCAACGCGAGGAAGGGATGGACGGAATCAGGGCGCTTCGCGGCGGAAATCGGGCGCCGGAACACTCCGCGTTCAGCCGGTCTTGTCACTGGAGGCGGCCGCGGGCAGGAAGCGGCCAGACGGCTTCAACGATGCCGTCGCGGATTCCGTAGAGTTCGTTATGAAGGACGACCGTCGTGTCGGAGTAGCCCGCTACGAATTCAATGGTCTCGCCAACCTGCGGGGTCTCGGCCGGCGCATCCAGTTCAATTTTTCCGTGTTCGGCCGACAGGGCAACCAGGTTGACATTGGGAATGTCCAGGGGCTCCGGTACGGACGCGTCGCTGCTCATGGTTTTCTTCCCCGCGTCGCAGATGATGCGTTCAGGCGTGGGCCGGCTGGTGACCGTGGAGAGGACCGTAAGCGCATATTCGTGTTTCACACCGAAAACCGTGCGGTACCGGATATCGCCGAAGATGCCGCCGCCGGCTTCGATTTCGGTGATGCCCGGATGGAAGGCGCTGATCCAGTAGGTGCCGGTGCCGCCGCAACTGAGGATGTCCACGGAAAGGCCGTTGCGCCGGCACAGGTCCGCGCTGGTCGTGAGTCTGGACAGGGACTCGGTGATAAGCCGTCGTTTTTCGTCGATGTCCTCGATGGCCAGGGTGTGCGCTTCCCACGTCATCAGGCCCGAGAATTGCAGGCCCGGGCTTGCGGCGACGGTCCGCGCAAGCGAAAGAACGGGTTCGCCGGGCGCGACTCCGGCGCGGTTCATGCCTACGTTCACTTCAATCAGCACCCGGACGCGGACGCCTTTTTCCGTGGCGGCGAGGCTGAGCTGGCGGACGTTTTCCGCGTTGTCCACGCAAATCATGACGTCGGTATGTCTGCGGAGGTTGACCAGGCGCGCGATTTTCCGGGGCCCCACGATCTGGTTGGCGATGAGGATGTCTCCAACGCCGCCTGCGGCCATCACTTCGGCCTCGCCCAGTTTGGCGCAGGTGATCCCGATCGCGCCCGCTTCCAGCAGCCGGTGGGCCAGCGCCGGGGTCTTCATGCCCTTGGTGTGGGGCCGCCAATGGACGCCCGCTTCGCGGATGATGGTATCCGCCATCTTCCGCGTGTTGCGTTCCAGCGTGGGCAGGTCCACAAGGAGCGCGGGCGTGTCCAGGTCTTCCTTGCGAGAACCGATGAGGTGTGTCTGTACGATCATGCGGAATCCTCGTGTTTCGCGTATTGCGGCGAAGGTTTCCCGTACAGCGGCTGGTTCCTTCAGCCGTCCGGTCGGTGACGACGCCGGATGATGTAGTTGGCAACGTCGATCATCGTGGCGGTCCGGATCCGGTCCCGGCTACGGGCCAGATAATCTGCGACTTCCCTCAGCGCCGCCGTGGAAATCGAGAGATGCTGGCCGCCGATGCCGTGCATGCAGATGACAGCCCAGAGGCCGTCATTGACGGCATTTTCAATGAATGCGACGATCTCTTCTCCCGAGTGGCCGTCGACGGCAAGGGACCAGGTGCAGGACAGGTCGATCCGTTCCGGATGGTTGGCGCGTTCGCCCCAGCCCCGCGCGGCCTTGAAGCGCCGGGCGACGAGCGGCACATAGGACTGACGGTTCTCGCCGGCGCCGACGTACGTCTGGTAACAGGGATAGCAGAACGTCCTGTCGCCGCCCTGTTCGGGAAACAGGCGGTTCAGGTCTTCAGTCGCTTCGTCGATGGTCCGCGCGATGTCATCCAGCTCCAGGTTTTCCAGACAGTAGCCGTCGTCGCGGAATCCGAAATTGCAGGAGCAGGGATGCATGGAGGTGTGATTCCCCAGTTCGTGGCCATTCCTGCCGGCCTCCTGCCATCGGGGAACCTGCGATTCCCAGGCCTCCGACCGGCCCGGGTTGACGTAGAACGTCCCCTTGAGGCCATAGTCGTCCAGGCAGGGAATCGCATTGTCCAACTGCGTATCGAGGCCGTCGTCGAAGGTGAGGCTTACGGCCCCGTGGAAGCCTTCAGGCCAGAAGGCGCGGTCTTGGGTCATGGCTTGTTCTTGTCGAGAGGTGTATTTGACACCATTTTAAACGCGAGCCTGTCGACTCGCTCGTCTCGCAATTATCGTCGCGAGAAGCTCAACGCGTGCGATCACCTTCATTCAGACGCCAGCAAGATCAGCCTGATGTACCTTGAGCCGCTCCCTGAGCCTGTCGAAGGGTCGGCGAATCGCGGGCATTTCGACAAGCTCAATGACCACGCGTCGGCGAATTCGTTGCGACAGGGAAAGCCCGGCGGCGCTACGCCGTTGGCAGGACGCCGATGTCCTCGCCGCGGCGGTGGGCCAGGGCGTCGTCGATCATCCGTCGGATATTGTACACGGGTTTGAATCCCAGCAGGTTCCGGGCTCTGGACAGGTCGAATTCGTAGAACGTGGGATCGCCTTTCAGGCGCGTTTCTACATAGGGGATCCCCAGACGCTCCGAGAGAAGGGGGACGGCTTCATCCCAGGTGAATGGCGCGGGGCCCGCGAGCTGGATGGTCTCGCCGGACACGTTCCCGGCGCGCATTGCCAGCCGGCAGCCCTGGACAATATCCCGTACGTCCGCGACGTGTTTCTTGTAGGGTCTATCGTCCTGGTCTTTGAGTACCGCCAGACGTTCTGTTCCTTGCCACATCCCGTTGAATTCGGAACGGCCCTTCAATCCGCTCAGGCGGAATTGCGGATAGTCCAGAATCTCGCCCGCGCCGAACACCATGCAGAATCGAAGGATAACGGCCGGCAGTTGGTACGTGGACCAGTATCCGGTGCAGAGTTCCTCGCCCATGGATTTGGATAGCGCGTACCATCCACGGCATTGACGGGGCGTTCGATCTTCCCGGATCGGCTCGGCCAGTCCCCCGGGAACGTACTTTTCATAGATGGCGTCGGTGCCCGCGTATATGAACCTGGGCAGTTTGTCCTGCGCCCGGGCGGCCTCGAGCATATTGAACGTGCCGCGTACGTTGATTTCAAAATAGTCGGTTTCGGTGAAGGGCCCGCCGCCCTGAAAGGCCGCGCCGAGGTGGTAAACCGTGCTGACGCCCTTTGCGGCCGCGTGGACGTCTCGTGGATCCGTTAGGCTGCCGTGGACAAGCTCCACGTCCAGGCCGGTCAGTTTGTCGATCCGCGGGTCTTTGGGCCAGACCAGGCCGCGCACCGCATGACCCTCATCAACGAGCGTTCTGGCCAGGTTCGCGCCGATTCTTCCTGTAATGCCGGTGATGAGAACAGACATGGAGAAGGATATTAAGTTCAAATCGTCCAGAGATACCGGTGTTCCGTGCCGAAAGTAAACGACCACGATTCGGCTCACACGGAGACACAAAGTCACTAAGAAAAGCGGTCAGCTATCAGTCGACAGCTGAAAGCGAAAGACAAAATCAAAAGCGACCCCTCCCCCCGCAGACCCCTCTCCCCGGCCCTCTCTCCGAAAGGAAGGAGGGAGACCAGGCGGGATTCGCCCGATCCATGC
>CAZKDZ010000299.1:0-11021 GCA_964551635.1 uncultured bacterium
TCCAGTTCGGCCGCGGTGGCCGCGCCGCTCGAAACCGTGCTGACTCTCGCGTCGGCAAGGACATATCGGAACGCATTCCGCGGCACGGTCCCCGGTTCCTCCCGGAGGCGTCCGATAATCGCTTCCGCGTTGGCGCGTTCCTCGGGGTCCTGCAGGTTTTCAAGTGCGGCCCTTCGCCGTGGTTCGTCGGAAAACAGCCCTCCGGCGAGTACGGTGGCAAGGACAATGCCCATCCCGCTTGCGGCTGCCGCCGGTATGACCGCTTCGGCGGCCTTCCGCGAGCAGGGGTGGTAATCGTGAAAGACGAGCAGGGTGTCGAACTCACCCGTGGCGGCGAGTTTCGCAAGCAGGGGTATGGCCCTGTCCGTAATGCCGATATGGTCGCACAGGCCTCGCTTCTGCGCCTCCCGAAGCCCCTCCAGGGTCCCGCCTTGTTCCATGATGCGTTCCCATCCGGCTTCGCTCACCTGATGGATCTGCGCCGAGAACAGTTTCGGAATTCGCAGCCGTTTCAGGCTTCGCTCAAGGCTTCGCAATACGCTGTCGCACCGATAGTCGAAGTCTTTGGGGTCGAATCCGACCTTTGTGGCGACATGCATGCGCGCCTTCGCGGCTTCGAGGGCATAGCCGAACAGCGCTTCGCTCCTGCCGTAAAGGGGCGCGGTGTCGACATAGTTAATTCCCAGTTCGTCCGCACGTTTGACGATCTCGACCGCGTTTTCCCGCTCGCGATCGGGGTCCGCTCCTCCGATGTACGCGCCACCCAGGCTGACCTCGCTGACCTGGATGCCCGTCCTGCCGAACTGCCGGTATCGCATGTTTCCTCCTTCCTGCTTGATTCAGTCCAAAAGATAGCCGAATGACGGTGGTCACGCAAGGTATCGGGGTCCATACATGGATGGTCGAGAGTCCCTCGCGCGTCTCGTCGATGCGACGTATTAACGGGTACATCTTCACATTCGACGCCAAACTCGGTATATTTCCGTAAGTCAGCGCTTTGCCGCCCCATCGACGGCCCGAACGCCGGCCGGCGCATCCGGGCACGAATAAGGATCGTGGAAATGGTTCCGCGCGCGGTTGCCCTTCTCCTTCTCTTAACGCCTGCCGCACCTGCACTTCACGCGAACCCCGCTTCCATCCCGCCGGTGTATGACAGCCTCAAGGATCTGCACCTGAAAACCGTACTGGTGGAGAACGGCCGGGCGGCAGCGACGATCGTGGTTCCCGCCAACGGGATCTACGACTCCGAAGCAGTGCGTATCCGGCATGCCATTCTCGAACGTACCGGCGTGGAGGTCCCGGTGGCGCGGGACGATTCACCAGCCGGTTCCGTGCCGATTGCCGGGAATCTGATCGTGCTGGGCAACCGGTCCACGAATCGCGCCGTCTCCGCGCTGTACGATCTGTATTACACGTTGCTGGACCTGAAATATCCCGGTCCCGGCGGCTACGTCGTGCGTTCGCTCCACAATCCCTTCGGGAACGGCCGCAATGTAATTGCGGTTGGAGGGAGCGATGACGCCGGGGTGAGTCTGGCGGCCGACGTCTTTGTTCGCAAGGTTGCCGAGAACGCCGGCAACGGCGCCGGCCTGTCGGTCGGCTGGATGATGGAAATCCGCCTTTCAGAGGGCCTGCACATCCCGGAGGAACTCCAGGAATTCGAGACCTGGGAGGCATCCGCGGGTTACCGTTCCGTGGGGTATTTCGGGTGGAACAGCATCAGCAAACACATGGCGATGTACTATATGACCGGCGACGAACGCTACGCGCGGGAGTTTCTCCGGCTGGCCTTTCCGGACGACGCGGCGAAGGCCCGGATCGCGGCGATCGACGGTGAACGGATCGAAAACAAGGATGAGCCCCTCAGCGGTCCGTACCACTACACGGCGCATATGCTGGTTCTCTACTGGGACCTGATCGAGGAAAGCCCGGTCTTCACGAACGAACAGCGGCTGCGGATCACCAACGCGTTTGCGAAGCAGTTTTCGCACGATCCCTACGGCCAGAGCCGGACCGCCATGATCGTGCGAAACCTGGACATGGGCAGAGAGGCCTATGACACGCCGCCCGCAGGCGTCGGCACGCGGCACCACCAGTGGGCCGCCATTGCGCTCTACTGCCTCGGCCGGTACTTCCAGAAGGATTACCCGCACCCGCTGTGGCAGCACTGCATCTGGGCGGCTGAGTGGCAATTCTCTTCATTGCGCCACCACGCGTGGGTGATGGGCGAAGCCGACAACCTGTATTGGTACAGCACCGGCATCGCCCCGATTCTCACCTATATGCTCATCTCGGGGGACCGCGCGGCGGTGGAGAACGGCGTCCTGAAGACACTGCTGCGGGGGCAGGAGATGCTGATATCCGGGCGCGAGCCCGACTGGGCCCTTCGTTACGCGTCCATCGGATACCTTCACAAAGCCGCGTATCTGACAGGTGACGGGAGATATCTGGAATACGCGCGCCGGACCGGGGTGAGCCTGGACGAATTCCGGCTGGGGCAGTCCTTCTGGCCGGAGTCCGGCCTGGCTCGGGTCCAGCCGGCCGATCTTGTCCGGGGGTGGAGCGTCCTCGAGTTGCCGGAGCCGCTGTGGAAACGACGCGCGAGCGGCCTGCCGCTTTCGGACTCGTTTCAATTCGGGAGTTTTCGTAGCGCCACCGACGCGACGGGCGATTTTATCCTGATCGACGGGCTGAACGGAGCGTCCCGGAATCCCTACCACTCGTTTGCGGTTCTGGAGCTCCGCCTCGACGGAGAAACAGTACTCCAGGGCTTCGGAAATCAGGTGCTCACGGGCGCCGACGGGCTGGTGGAGGCGCACAGCCCGATGGACGCGGCGCTGCGCTATCGGGACGTGGTGGGCCGGACGGCCGTCGCCGTCGCCGAGGTTCCTGATGCGTCTTTCTGCAGCTGGCGCCGCACCCTGGCGCAACGCGAAGGCCGGTACGCGCTGTTTGTGGACCGGATGACGTTCCGGGTGGAGAGTGCGAATCTCGAAGTCAGAACGGAATGGACGGCGCCCGGTCGATGGCGTGCGGCTTCGGCGGACGGCGAGTCGTACCTCGCGACCGGCGGCAATCGCTTTGGTATCCGGGCCTCCGATCCTGTCGAGATCACACTGAACGGGAGAACCGCTACCCTGGCCTGGACGGGCGCCGTATCGTCCGGCGAGGAACGCGCCTTCTTTTCGCTGATTGGCGCTGCCGGTGCGGACGGAGCGCCTGTTTCATGTCTGCGGATCGGAACACGGGCCGTGGTACTCGGCCTTCCGGCGGCGGCCATCGCCGTCGACACGGAATTCGAAGGAATTCAGGGCGACGTTGTCGTGCTGGCGGTCGACCACCTCTTCGGGAAGGACTTGAGAACGGCAGGGTTGGAGGGGGTTCTGTTCAGTGCGGAACGGCCCGTCGATCTGGACTGGGACTTTCACTCGGGATCGGCGGTACTCACAACATCGGGAGAGACTCGCATCCGCGCGGCATTCGCTGAACCGGCTGACGTCCTGCTGGATGGCGTTCCGCTTTCGATCCTGGCGGATTCCGATAGCGGCGTCGTGTTCGATGTGCAGGAGGGTCGGCACGAATTGACTGGAGCGATTCCCAATCCCATTCTGCTCTCCGAAACGGTCGAGCGGCTCAACGGGATGTTGTCGCAGGCCCGGGCGGAACGCCGCCGGGACGCGGAAATACCTGGCGTTCGCGCAACGCCGGAAGGTCCGCCCGCGCCTCTGTTTCTGAGGACGCGGACCGGTGGCGCCGTGACGGACATGATTTCCTTCGCGTCCGAAGGCAAGACGTGGATCGGAGTCGCGACCGAAAGAGGGGTTCATCTGCTGACTCGGGATGGCAGCGAGGGTCGCTTTTTCCGTACGGACGCCGCGATCAGGGTGATGGCCTGGTGGGATGCCTTCCAGTTGTTGCTTGTGGGGTGCCGGGATGAACAGGTCATCGCGTTCGACCTGGAAGGAAGGCGCCGCTGGACGTTCGTATCCGAAATGCACCCGGCGGTCTACCGGGCCGGAAAGACCTACTGGTTCAAGACGGCGCCGGGCCACGAGGGCATCCACGGGCTGCATACCGGTATCTTTCGAAACGGAAAAAGCCAGGCATTCGTGGGAAGCGCGTGCACGCTGGAAATCCTGAACGGCAACGGAGAGCTCGAGGAAAGGCTTCCGGTGTTCTGGGGACCCGGAACCCGGTTCGCGCTTGTCGAGAGCCCCCGAGGCGGCACGGATCTCCTGGTCGCAAGACAGCCCACGGATTCGCACGCGCTTTCGGTGGTGAACAGCCGGTCGATGCAGGTGACCCGGGGCCGGTTCGCCGGGGTTCCGGCGGGCCATACGTATATTGGCGGATGGGCCTCGATGAGCCGGAAGCACATCTTCTACGAAGATCTGGACGCCGACGGGTCGAGAGAGGTGATCAGCGAGATCAACGGCACGTGGAACCGCGTGACCGTGTGGAACGAAAACGGCGCAGCCCTGTACAGCGCGAATTTCGGCCCGGGAAATCGGATTCCCGCTCAGAATATGCGCGACCTGGATATCGGGGATCTGGACGGAGACGGGAAGAAGGAAATCCTCACGGCGACGTCGACCGGGCTCGTGGTCGCGCTGGATGCGCGGTGCGATCGGGTGTGGACACGCCGGCTTCACAGCCCGCCCACGGTGCTGGCGTTCCTGCGCGCCAATGACGCGTCGTGGGTGGTGACCGGCTGCGAGGACGGCAGTATCGTGGTGCTGAACGGTTCCGGGGAGGTCCGGGGCCTTGGAAGGGTGTCGGGAAAGCCCACCCGCATCCTGAGAATTGGAGATGGCGCCGTGATCGGGACCGATACGGGTGAGGTGACGGGATGGAAGATCGGCGGCCGATTTCTGAATGACGCGCCCGCCGAACCCGGGGAATACGCCCTGCATCAGAGTTTCCCGAACCCGTTCAACAGCGAGTGTCAGATCGCCTACCAGTTGCCAGGCCCCGGCGACGTCTCGCTGGTCGTCTTCAATCTGCTCGGTCAGCGGATCCGCGTGCTGGCAGAGGGAGAACGGCAGGCCGGATATTACCAGGCGACCTGGGACGGGAGGGACGACGAGGGGAGGGAAGTGTCCAGCGGCGTCTATTGCAGCCGCCTGGTGGTGGATGGCGGCAGGTTCACGGCCGTACGGAAAATGGTGCTGTTGAAGTGATTTTCCGCCAGGCGTTGCGATGATTTCGTGGAAGGCTGAATCCGGATCCGGTTCGACCGCGAACGGGGCGATTTCGCGCGCCAGCGTTCGCCGGGCTACCTCTTTCTGGGAACGTAAAGGTCGGTCGCGGTACCCAGATGGATCTCGGCGGCGATGCCCAGGGATTCGGAGAGGGAAGGATGGGGGTGGATCGTGTGCGCCAGGTCTTCGGCGACAGCGCCCATTTCAATGCCGAGGACGGCTTCGGCGATGAGTTCTCCTGCGTTGGGGCCAACGATTCCGGCCCCCAGAATTCGGCTGGTTTCCGGGTCGAAAACCAGTTTCGTAAGCCCTTCGGTTCGGCCGAGCGTCGCCGCCCGGCCTGAGGCAGCCCAGGGAAAGCGTGCGATTTTCACAGGCCGTTCCTGCGCCCGCGCGTCGGTTTCGGTGAGGCCGCACCACGCGATCTCGGGATCCGTGTAGACGACGGAGGGGACGATGCTGTCAAAGGCCGCCGGTTGCCCGGCGATCACTTCGGCGGCGACTTTTCCCTGGCGGGCGGCCTTGTGGGCGAGGCCGGGGCCATCCACCACGTCTCCAAGGGCGAAAATGCGGGTATCGGCCGTACGCATGTGTCCGTCGACGACGATGAAGCCGGCATCCGTGAGCCCCACCCGCGTGTTTTCCAGCCCCAGGTTCCCGGTGTTCGGAACCCGGCCGGCCGAAAGCAGGATGTTGTCGAAGGCCTGCGCGCCCGCCTCGAGGTCCCCCTCAAAGCTCACGGCAATCCCGTCTCCGCTATCCTCCAGTGAGCCGACGGCGGTGTTGACATGGATGCCGTCGAAAACGCCTTCGAGGTACTTTTGCAGGGGTTTGACCAGGTCCCGGTCCACACCTGGAAGGAGGCCGCCGGTGATCTCGACCAGCGTCACCCGGCTTCCCAGGCGGGCGTAGACGGTACTCAGTTCAAGGCCGACGATACCTCCACCTACGGCAAGCAGACGATCGGGGACGTTCTCCAGTTCGAGCGCCCTGTCCGAATCCAGTACCTTCGAACTGTCGATGTTGAAGACAGGGGGCACTGCCGGTCGGGACCCTGTGGCGACAATGGCATGCACGAAGTCGATTTGGGAGACATCGTCTCCTCCCGTGACGCGGATCCGCTGGGAAGACTCGAATGCTGCCCGACCGCGGACACGCCGTACACGGCGGCGCCGGCACAATGCGTCAAGGCCTCGCGAGAGATTCGCGAGAATTCCGTCTTTCCAGCCGCGCATTTTTTCGAGATCGATTTCCGGTTCGGAAAACGTCAATCCACAGGCTGCCGCTTCACGGGATTCCGAAATCAGGCCCGCGACGTGCAGCAGGGCCTTCGACGGGATGCAGCCGCGGAGCAGGCATGTTCCTCCGAGACGGTTATCGGCTTCCACCAGCGTAACCGGGATTCCCAGGTCCGCCGATCTGAACGCGGCGGCGTAGCCGCCAGGCCCGCCGCCGATTACGACAAGGTCGGTCTTGTGGGCGCCTTTCGGCATGGTGGCTCCGGATGAGGGCACGCGGACGGCCGTGACGTCGTTGGCATTGAGTTCAACCTCCGAGGAGCATGCGCTCCGGATTTTCCAGGGACTCGACCAGGTGTCTTGTGAATCGCGCGCCGTCGGCGCCGTCCACGACGCGATGGTCGTAAGACAGGCAGATGGGCATGATCAGACGGGCTTCGATTCGGCCATTGCTCACGACAGGTTCCTGCCGGGACCGTCCCACGCCGAGGATGGCGACTTCGGGGAAGTTGACGATCGGTGTGAATGAAGTTCCGCCGATGCTTCCCAGGTTGGTGACGGTAAAGGTGCCGCCCTGAAGCTCTTCGAGGTCGGCCCTGCCTTCTCGCGTACGGCGGGCGAGGTCATCGAGTTGAATCGCCAGCTCGAAGATGTCTTTCCGGTCGACGTCGCGGATCACCGGAACGAGAAGGCCCCTGTCCGTATCAACGGCCACGCCGACGTGATAGTAGTGCTTGAGAACGAGCTGATCCGCGGCCAGGTCCAGGCTGGCGTTGAACTGCGGGAAGGCCTTCAGCGCGTTGACGACGGCTTTCAGTACAAATGACGTGGGCGTGAGTTTGCCGCCCCGGGCGTCTATACCGGCCTTGTGTCGTTGTCTGAAAGCTTCCAGGTCCGTCACGTCGGCCCGGTCGAACTGCGTAACGTGGGGTACCTGTGCCCAGGCCGTGCCCACGTTCTTCGCAATGGTCCTGCGCACACCGGGCAGGGGCTGTCGCTCGACATGGCCCCATCGGGTGAAATCCGGAAGGTCCGGCGCGACGACGGGCCCTGCCTGCGCTGCTTCGTTCAGGGAGGACTGTACGTATCCCTTTACATCGTCACGGGTGATCCGTCCGCCCGCGCCGCTGCCGGGTACCTGGCGCAGATCGACTCCGAGCTCACGCGCGAATCGTCGCACGGAAGGGGCGGCCGGCACGGTGACGCGTGAGTTCTCCGCGGCGACAGGCTTCCCCTCGTCCGGGCCCGCGTCTTCCTCAGCCCGCGGCGCCGGCGGTTCCGCCGGAGGGGGCTCGACACTCTTGTCTGTCGCGTGCGACTCCTGCGCGGCTTCCCGCCGGTCGCCGGCCTGTGCCGCACTGACGGTGATGAGCACGGCGCCGGGCGAGATGCTCTCACCGCTCCTGACGTTGACCGATGCGACGGTTCCGGCTATTGACGATGGGACTTCAACCAGCGCCTTGTCGGTTTCCAGTTCGATGACGGGCTGATCGACCGCGATTGAATCTCCTTCCGAGACCAGGATGCGCACCACGTCGCCCTGATTGATGCCTTCTCCAAGGTCCGGAAGTCTGATTTCCTCCGCCACGGTTCCTCCTTTGCGGGCGTATCGGACGCCGCCGGTGTCCAGTCCCACCAGAAAAACACCCAAATGCGGCAGACTGACGCGTGACGTTGTTAACCGTAACTCAGTGTTGGTCCGGCCGCGACGGGATTGGCTTTCTCGGGGTCCACGCCCAGATCCGCGATGGCCCGTACAGCCATGTCAGATCCGATCTTACCGTGGCTTGAGAGGGCGTGGAGGGCGGCGACGACGATGCACTCGGCATCGACTTCGAAGTGCCGGCGGAGTGCCTCCCTGGTATCGCTTCTTCCGAAACCGTCGGTCCCCAGCGAAACCAGGTCCAGCGGCATCCATGGCCGGATCATGTCGGGCAGGATTTTCATATAATCGGAAGCAGCCACGACGGGTCCCCGGGCATTTTCGAGTACCCTTGTTATATAAGGCTTGCGCGCCGGTTCCGACGGGTGCAGTCGGTTCCAGCGTTCCGTCTCGAGGGCGTCTCTGCGAAGTTCCTTGTAGCTGGTGACGCTCCAGACCTGCGCGGAGATGCCGTATTTCTCAGCAAGTATGCTCCGGGCGCGTATGGCCTCCCTCAGGATGGCGCCGCTTCCAAACAGTTGCACCTCGTGGGCGGCGCTTTCCAGCGACGCATCTTCGAGCTTATATATGCCTCTGATGATACCCTTACCGGCGTCCTCGGGCATGGCCGGCATGTCGTAGGGTTCGTTCCCCAGCGTCAGATAGTAGAAGATGTCTTCCTGCTGTCCGTACATCCGCCGGATCCCATCCTGAACGATGACCGCGATCTCGTAAGCATAGGCAGGATCGTAGGTGAGCAGGTTGGGTACGGTGTTGGCCAGTACGTGGCTGTGGCCGTCCTGGTGTTGGAGGCCCTCGCCGTTCAACGTCGTCCGTCCGGCCGTGCCCCCCAGGAGGAATCCCTTGCATCGCATGTCCGCGGCGGCCCAGATCAGATCGCCGATGCGCTGAAAGCCGAACATGGAGTAGTAGATGAAAAACGGGATGGTGTTCACACCGCAGGTCGCATACGCGGTGCCGGCGGCGATGAACGAGCACATGGAACCGGCTTCGTTGATTCCTTCTTCCAGAATCTGGCCTTCCCTGACTTCACGGTAGTACAGCAGCCTGTCGGCATCAACCGGCTCGTAGAGCTGCCCGACGCGGGAGTAGATTCCGCATTGTCGGAAAAGCGGTTCCATGCCGAATGTACGTGCCTCGTCCGGAATGATAGGTACAATGAGTTTTCCGATGTCGGGATCGCGCAGGAGTTTTGAGAACATGCGGACGAAGGCCATCGTCGTCGAGGCCTGCCGCCCCTGCGTACCCTTCAGAAATTCGTCGAACAGGTCCAGCGAGGGTACGGCGAGAGGTTCGGTATTGACCTGCCGGCAGGGCAGGTACCCACCCAGTTCCTCCCGGCGTCGCTTCATGTATCTTATCTCGGGGCTGTCATCAGGTGGCCGGTAGAAGGGTGCGGCAGCGACCTCGTCGTCGGAGATCGGGATGCCGAAGCGGGACCGGAATTCCCGAAGTTCGTCCTCGTTCAGCTTTTTCTGCTGGTGAGAGACGTTCCGGCCCTCTCCGGATTCGCCGACCCCGTATCCCTTGATTGTCTTCGCAAGGATGACTGTGGGTGAACCCCGGTGCTCCACGGCCGACCTGTAGGCGGCGAAGACTTTTTCCGGGTCGTGCCCGCCACGGCGCATTTTCTGCAACTGCTCGTCCGAAAGGTGGTCGACCATTTCCAGCAGACCGGGATGGGCGCCGAAGAAATCTCTGCGGATATATTCGCCCGATTCAACGGTATATTTCTGGTATTGGCCGTCGACCACTTCATTCATTCGCTGCGCCAGGATGCCGTCCTGGTCGCGTTCCAGCAGCGGGTCCCAGTCGTCTCCCCAGATGACTTTGATGACGTTCCAGCCTGCGCCGCGGAACGCGGCCTCCAACTCCTGGATCACCTTGCCATTGCCGCGTACAGGGCCGTCCAGCCGCTGGAGATTGCAGTTGATCACGAAAATGAGGTTGTCCAGCTTTTCCCTGGACGCCAGGGTGATTGCGCCAAGGGATTCGGGTTCGTCGGTCTCACCGTCGCCCATGAAGACCCACACGTGGGACCCGGACGTGTCTTTGAGACCCCGATCCTCCAGATATCGATTGAACCGCGCATGATAGATGCCCATAATGGGCGCCAGGCCCATCGATACGGTGGGGTATTCCCAGAAATCGGGCATCAGCCACGGATGCGGATAGGAAGACAGGCCGCCCGGACGCCGGAGATCCCTGCGGAAATTCTCAAGGGCTTGCTCGTCAATCCTGCCTTCAAGGAACGCCCGGGCGTATACACCCGGTGCGGCGTGCCCTTGGAAATACACCTGGTCGCCCAGGAATCCATTGCCCCGGCCGTGAAAGAAGTGGTCGAAACCCACCTCGAGCAGTGTAGCGGCCGATGCATAGGTGGAAATATGGCCGCCAATCCCGTCGTATTCCCGGTTGGCACGCACGACCATCGCCATGGCGTTCCATCGGATGATGCTCTTGATACGGCGTTCGATTTCGCGGTTGCCCGGGTACGGATGCTGCTGGTCCACGGGAATCGTATTGACATAGGGTGTATTGGCGCTGAACGGGATGACGACGTCCGCACGGTGCGCCCACTCCTCGATTTTCTTGAACAGGAAACGCACCCGGTCCGGCCCGTAGTTTTTCAGGGCGTAGTCGAGCGACTCGATCCAGTCCTGGGTCTCGGCGGGGTCGACATCCCGCGATGGAATCCGGACAACCTTGTCAGACATCTGCGTCCTCGTCAGCCTCTCTCGTTCATTTACCCAAACTTAAAACGTCACACTGATTGATCGGCTCCTGAATTTACCGGTAGACGCCTGAAAAGTCAAATTTGTTGCCCTTCCACGCGGTCTGAGCGGAAGACAAAACAAAAAAGCCCCCGGAGGCACTCCTCCGGAGGCTTTACGTACAGCGGCCCATTAATCCGTCTAT
>CAZKDZ010000300.1:0-14249 GCA_964551635.1 uncultured bacterium
TTCGCGAACTGGTCGATGCGCCCCTGGCGGAGGATGTACCCATTGCTTTCGATGCCGTACGCGAGGGTCCGCGCTCATTCCGGTGGCGCAATGACGCGACGGCGACAGTGTGCTGGGTGGAGGCGCAGGATGGCGGCGACCCGGCCGTTGAGACGGACGTGCGGGATCGCGTGTACGCGCTATCCGACCCCTTCGATCGCGCACCCGCACTGTTGCAGTCTCTCGAGTTCCGGTACGCCGGGCTGACTTGGGGTGACGGCGCGATGGCGCTGGTGACCGAACGCTGGTGGAGGACCCGCAGGGCCAGGACCTGGCGGTTTGCCCCGGACGGGGCGTCCGGCGACCGTAAACTGCTCTTCGACAGGTCATGGGAAGACCGGTACGGCGATCCGGGTACGCCTCTGCTGTCGCCAAATCCCGCGGGGCGTAGGGTATTGCTGGCGGGCGACGGCGGCCGGAAACTCTTCCTCGCGGGCGGCGGGGCGTCTCCGGAGGGGGATTTCCCGTTCCTGGACCGTCTCGACCTGGGTACGAACTCAACCGAGCGGATGTGGCAATGCGAATCGCCGTATTATGAGCAGCCCGTCAGGTTGATCGATAAGGATGACGGCCTGCTGTTGACGTTGCGTGAAACGGCCCAGAACCCTCCAAATGTGTTTTTGCGGGTGCTTGAAACCGGTGACATCCGGCAACTGACGGAATTTCCCCATCCGGCGCCGCAGCTGCGGGGAGTGCGGAAGGAAATCATCCGTTACCGGCGGGCGGATGGGACCGGCCTGAACGGCACCCTGTACCTCCCGCCCGGGTACTCCCACGGCCAGGGTCCGCTGCCTTTGCTGGTGTGGGCGTATCCGCGTGAGTACAAGAGCGCAGACGCCGCCGCTCAGGTGAAGGGCTCCCGGCATCGCTTCACTCACGTTTCCTGGACGTCGCCGTTACCATGGCTGACGCAGGGTTACGCGGTCCTGGACGGGCCGTCCATGCCGATTGTGGGAGAAGACGGCGTGGAAGCCAACGATTCGTACGTCACCCAGTTGGTATCCAGCGCCGAGGCGGCGGTGGAGGAAGTCGTGCGCCGGGGTGTTGCGGACCGTGAACGCATCGCGATCGGCGGACATTCCTATGGCGGGTTCATGGCGGCGAATCTCCTGGCGCACAGTGATCTGTTCAGGGCGGGAATCGCCCGAAGCGGCGCATACAACCGGACGCTGACGCCGTTTGGTTTTCAGTCTGAAGAACGTACGCTCTGGCAGGCGCCGGAGGTCTATCATGCCATGTCGGCTTTCATGCATGCGGACAGGATCACAGCGCCATTGTTGTTGATTCATGGCCAGGCCGACAACAACTCCGGGACGTTTCCCATGCAGAGCGAGCGGCTTTACAACGCGCTGAGGGGTCATGGCGCGACAACCCGACTCGTGATGCTGCCCCACGAGAGCCATGGTTATAGCGCTCGGGAGTCGGTCATGCACGTGTTCCGGGAAATGACGGACTGGTTGGCACGCCACCTGTGAACGACCACGCGGACGGCTCAATAGAGGGTTAAAGGCAATGACAGACAACGCATGTACGACGAAGCGGTCTTCGGATCCGGCGCCGGTCATCGGGGAACTCCGTTCGTTAATGGGCGACAGGATAAAGACGGACGCGGATATCCGTGAAAGTCACGCGGGCGACGCTTCGTATCATAAGTCCATACCGCCGGATGCCGTGGTCTTCCCCCACTGCAACGAGGAAGTGTCGAAGATCGTGAAATGCTGTGCGAGGCACCGGACACCGGTCGTGCCTTACGGGACGGGAACGGCCGTGGAAGGCGGCATCGTTCCCGTACGGGGCGGCGTCTGTATGGATTTGAGCCTTATGAATCAAATCTTGAGGATTGGCGAGGCCGACCTGGACGCAACGGTGGAGGCCGGGGTAACGAGGAATCAGCTTAACCGGCATCTGGAGGAAGCGGGCACGGGACTGTACTTTCCGGTGGATCCCGGAGCGGATGCCTCGCTTGGCGGCATGACGGCGACCCGGGCGTCGGGCAGTGCGGCGGTAGGATACGGAACGATGAGGGAAAACGTCCTCGCGCTGAAGGCCGTACTTGCCAACGGCAGCATCATTCAGGCAGGAGGAAGGGCGAGGAAATCGTCCGCCGGTTACGACCTGGCGCATCTGTTCGTGGGTTCCGAAGGCACTCTGGGCGTTATCACCGAGGTGACGCTGAAGCTGGCAAGGGTCCCCCAAGCGGTATCCGCGGCGGTCTGTGCGTTTCCGGACATTTCGTCGGCGGTAAACGCGGTCCTTGAAATGATGTCGGCGGGAATAGAAATGGCGCGCATCGAGCTTCTGGACGACATTCAGATGGGCGCGATCAACGCCTATTCGGGCTTCGACTACAAGGTGGCGCCAACCCTGTTTTTCGAGTTCCACGGTTCCGAATCGTCCGTAGCCGAGCGCGTCGCGGCGGTCAGACCGGTAGCGGACAGGCACGGCGGCGAAGACTTTCGCAGGGCGAACGGACAACGGGAACGCGACCGGCTCTGGCAGGCGCGGTACGACGCCTATTACGCTTCACGGACGATGCGTCCGGGCTCCGTGGGGTACGTGACGGACGTGTGCGTTCCGGTTTCAAGACTGGCGGATTGCATTCTCAGAACCAAAGAGGAACTCATGGCGTCGACACTGATCGCGCCCCTGTTCGGTCACGTTGGCGACGGGAACTTCCACGTCGTCTTCCTGATCGATCCGGATTGTCCCGAAGAGCTTGCCGAAGCGCGGGAATTCGGCGAGCGGATTGTCCAATTCGCCCTGGAAATGGGCGGAACGTGCACGGGTGAACACGGAATCGGCATGGGCAAACTGGCCGCACTGGAGCAGGAGCATGGCGAAGGTGTAAAGGTCATGCGGGCAATCAAGACGGCGCTCGATCCGTTCAACATCATGAATCCGGGAAAGGTCGTGGAGATCTGAGCTGGAGAGTGCCCGATAAAAATCAGCCAATTTGAATAATTATTCTTGACATTCGGATTTTTTTTTTGTATTTTTCGAATATTCTCCGGTAAATTGGAATAAAATTCCATGGGCGACAAACAGGAACGTCAACGTCGAATTCTAAGCCTCATCGCATCCCGTTCAATCGGTACGCAAAGGGCATTGTCCGATGCGCTCAGCGCCTCTGGAATTTCCTCCACACAGTCCACGCTCTCAAAGGACCTGAAACAACTGGGCATTGTGAAGGCGCCTGACGGTGCGGGTGGTCTCCGTTATCAGACGCCGGCAGGCGAATCCGGACGCTATGGCAGTGGACCGGATCTGCTCGCGAGAGAATTGCGGGATTTCGTCGTAGAAACGGGTGGAGCCGGGCATACGCTCGTGTTGAAGACGATTACCGGACATGCGCAGGGTGTGTGCGAAGCGATCGACCGTGCGGGATGGACCGAGGTTGTGGGAACGATCGCCGGGGAGAATACGATATTCATCCTGTGCCAATCCGTGGAAAACCGAGAACTGCTGAAAGAGCGGATCCTTGAGATTTCCCAATAATCGGGCCGGAAGGGCCAATCGCATGGCAGCGACGTCGAAAGCACAGGGAGCGAAGCACCAGGCGCGGCCTCAGCCGAATGCCTCAGGACCTCCCAACCGCCTGGAGGGCATCCCCGGACCCGTGGGAGGACACCCGTGGCTTTGAGCGTCGGCATTTTCGGCGATACCGGAATGGTTGGCCAGGAAATAGAACGGGTACTGGCGCATCACGATCGAGCCACGGTCGGATTCCGGCAGAATTCCAGGCGCCGGCAAGGCGTCCTGGACGAGTGCGACGTCATATTTCTGGCCACCAAAGACCCTGAGTCGATGCAGTTCGCGCCGCAAGCGCTGGACGCAGGCGCGAGAGTTATCGACATGAGCGGCGCTTTCCGGTTGCCGAGGCGGCTCTTCGAAGCCGGATATGGGCTGGACCACCTCGCGCCGGAGATTCTTGAAGAGGCCGTCTACGGACTGCCCGCGCTGTTTGCCGACCGCATTGCCGGCGCGCGGGTGGTCGGCAATCCGGGCTGCTATCCGACCGCCGTAATCCTGTCCCTGAATCCGTTGAAAGGAATGGTGCAGGGGGAAGCGACGGTCGTGGCGACGTCGGGGATTTCCGGCGCCCGCCGGGAGGTGGAACAGGAGTCCGACGAGGTAACCTACAGTTTCGGCAGGCATCACAAGCATGTTCCGGAGATGGAGTACTATTCCGGTTTTCGTGTGAACTTTACGCCCATCGTTCTGCGTTCCGTATTCGCGGGCATCAATGCCAACATTCGGATCGAACTGGCCGACAGGCTTAAGGCGTTACCCGCGCACGAGGCCGGCAGGCAACTGATCGAGGCGATCACGTCCGCGTATACGAATGAGGATCTTGTCCTTCCAGTGGAGGATTCGGAGGACAAACAATGGGGTACGCGCGACGTCGTGGGGACGCACAAGCTGGCGATCAAGGTGGGCGTTGACGACGGATATGCCTATATCTGCGCCATGGAAGACAACCTGGGCAAGGGCGCGGCCAGCCAGGCGATCGAGAATATGAACCTGATGTTCGGGTTGCCCAGACTCTACGGAATTGACGGCGTTTACAATACGGGCTGAACCGTCGGCGGGCGCAGGCGGCCTGCGGCTGTCCGTCAACGCGGGATTTTGCGATGGAGCAATTCATCCAGAAAGCTGCCACGCTGGTGGAGGCGTTTCCCTACATCCGCTCGTTTCGGGACAAGATCGTCGTTGTGAAGTATGGAGGCAGTACACTGCCCGACGACGGCGGATCGGACACGATCCTCGCGGACCTGGTCTTCATGGAAACGGTAGGAATGCGGCCCGTGGTCGTGCATGGCGGCGGCAGGGAAATCAGCAGACGCCTGCAGGATGCGGGACTGGAATCGAAATGGATCCACGGATTGCGAATAACGGACGCGGATTCGATGCAGGTGGTGGAAGACACACTGTTCGGTGTGGTAAACAGACGGATCGTGGAGGGAATCCGGGCGCTGGACGGTTGCGCGCACGGGATTTCCGCCAAGGAAGCCGGCGTGATGCACGTGCGCAAACACCTTGCGCAGGCAGCGTCCGATGGAAAGCGGCTGGATATCGGGTTTGTGGGCGATGTACACCGCGTGGATCCGGAACCGATCCGGAAGGTTTGCGAAAAGGAGACGATTCCGGTGATCGCACCGATCGGTCTGGGTCCCGACGGCAGGAGCTACAACGTGAACGCGGATACGGCCGCGGGAGAAATTGCGCGGTCGCTTGAGGCGGAGAAGCTGGTTTTTCTGACGGACGTGAATGGCATTTTGAGTGACAGCGCCGATCCGGAATCCAGGATCTCAACATTGCACGTCAATGACGTGGACAGGCTGATCCGGAACGGAACGGCAAAGGGAGGGATGATTCCGAAGCTGCAGGCTTGCGTGCGTTCGGTGAGAGGGGGCGTAAACAAAACGCACATCATAGATGGACGTGTTCCCCATGCGTTGCTGCTCGAAGTCTTTACGCGTGCGGGGATCGGCACCGAGATTGTCCAGTGAAGCGAAACGAGGATCATTTTTTGTTTATGGAACCCAGACACCCGGGGAGTGGATGATGGATACGAGAGAAATAATCGAACTCGAGCAGAACTACATTCTACAGACCTACGCGCGGCCCGAATTCGTCCTGGAACGGGGAGACGGAGTTCATCTGTTCGATACCGACGGGAGACAGTATCTGGATTTCGTGAGCGGGTTGTCCGTGAATGCGCTGGGATACAACAACCCGACAATCGGCGACGCGATTTCGGCCCAGGCGCGGAAGTTGATCCACGTGTCAAACCTGTACCATACGATTCCCGCACCACGGTTGGCGCGACTGTTGTGTGACAGTTCATTCGCGGATCGTGTATTTTTCTGCAATAGCGGAACCGAGTCCTGGGAAGCCGCGCTGAAGTTTGCTCGAAAGTGGGGGTACAGGAATTTCGAGGAACGCGCGAAGTACAAGTTCGTGGCAATGAACAACTCGTTTCATGGACGTACGATGGGGTCCGTATCCACGACAGGTCAGCCAAAGTACCACAAGGGCTTCGGACCCCTGCTGCCCGGTGTCTCGTTCGCGGAATTCAACAATCTCGAATCGGTGGAGCGGTTGGTGGACGCGGAGACAGTAGCCGTAATTCTGGAGCCGCTCCAGGCCGAGGGCGGCATTCATTCGGGGGAGCCGTCGTTTATCGAAGGGTTGCGGCAGTTGTGCGACGAGATGAAAATGCTGCTTGTATTCGACGAGATTCAGTCCGGACTCTGCAGGACCGGGGCCCTGTTCTGTTACGAGCACTACGGCGTAGAACCGGACATTATGACGCTGGCCAAGCCCCTGGCCGGAGGCCTGCCGATCGGTGCGACGCTGATGAACCAGGATGTTGCCGATGCCGTGGAGCCCAGCGACCATGCGGCAACGTTCGGGGCGCATCCGGTCAGTTGCGCCGTGGGCATCGAGGTCTTCACGCAGCTCTCGGACCCGGGATTCATCGCGTCCGTAAGGGCGAACGGCAACCACCTGAATGCCCGGCTGAACGCGCTTAAGGAACGGTACCCGGAAAAAATCACGGAGGTCCGCGGAAGGGGCTTGATCGCGGGTGCGGTGTTGGCCGACGATCCGGCCACTGACGTGATGGGCGCTTTCCGTGAGCGGGGAATCCTGGTATGTGTAGCGGGCCCCGACGTGGTGCGCTTTCTGCCGCCCCTGGTGGTGGACCAGGCGAATATCGACAACGTCATGGACGTGTTTGATGAAATCCTGAAGGGTTAGCGGACGGACGGGAAAGGAGCGTCTGTAATGAAACTGGCGGACATTCGGGGCAAGCGGATTGCGCTGGCGGCTTCCGGCGGGCTTGACAGCTGTACCGTTACGCGCTGGCTTGCCGACCATGGGGTGGAGGTAGTGAGCATGACGGCCGATATCGGACAGCCGGACGAAGACGATATCGAGGATATCGGCCGGCGGATGCTGGCCTGCGGGGCCGTGGATTCGGTAATCCTGGACCTGAAGTCGGACCTGGCCGAGGAGGCAGTCACCATGCTCCTGGCCAATGCCGTCTACGAGGGCGGGTACTGGAACACGACCGGTCTTGCCCGGCACGTTACCGCCCGGGGGATCCTCGAGGAGATGCAGGCGCGCGACATCAACATACTCGCGCACGGAGCCACGGGCCGCGGGAACGACCAGGTGCGCTTCCAGCTCGTCGCCAACATGCTGTCGCCCGCCGTCGATGTATATGCGCCATGGCGCGATGACGCGTTTCTGGAGCACTTCGGCGGACGCAGAGAGATGATCGCCTACTGCCAGGCCCGGAACCTGCCCATTACGGCGACACAGGACAAGCCGTATTCAACGGATGCGAATCTGCTGGGACTGACGCACGAGGCGGGAAAACTGGAATACCTTGACGTGGCTGCGGATTTCATCGAGCCGGGTATGGGCGTTTTCCCCAAGGAAGCGCCGAATCGGCCGGAAACGTTCTCCGTGACAATTGAAGCAGGGCGTCCCGTACTTGTGAACGGGGAGTACGTGGATGCCGTATCGGCGATCGCAACGGCCAACGACGTTGCAGGGCGTCACGGCGTCGGCATCGGTATCCACACGGTTGAGAATCGCTTCGTGGGCATCAAATCGCGTGGCGTGTACGAAAGCCCGGGGCTCGCATTGCTGGGCGCCTGTTACCAGTTCCTGTTGCAGCAGGTGCTCGACAGGCGGGCACGGCGGATTTACGACTCACTCTCGTCGGTGCTTGCCGAGCAGATTTACCAGGGGTACTATTTCGACCTGTCATCACAGATGATTCGGTGCGCCCTATCGCCCGTCCGGAAGCTGGCGGAAGGCTCGCTGACCGTTTCGGTATACAAGGGATCGGTAACGTATCAATCCTCCGGGGCCGTGGCGCATTCCCTGTATTCCTCCGAACTGTCCTCGATGGAAGCGATCGGCGACTACGACCATCGGGATTCGGAGGGATTTCTGAATGTGCTGAGCGTTGGCGCGAAGGCGTTGAATGCGTCGCGACAGGTGGATGGCGGGCTGACGGAAGTCTGAGAGACAGGGTTCCGGACACCTCTTCAGGAATGCGTCGGCAGTTTGGTATAATACAATGGGTGAACCTGCGAAAAAGCCGTGGTCGGGGCGCTTCGACGAGGCGTCGAAAAGCGCAATGGAGCAATTCAACGCGTCCATCGGGTTCGACCGCCGGCTATACAGGGCGGACATCGCCGGTAGCAGGGCTCAGGCAAAAGCCCTTGCGAATATCGGCGTCCTGACGGCACCGGAGCGGGACCGCATCCTGACGGGTCTGGATCAGGTGGAAGCGGAAATTGCCGAAGGCCGCCTTGTGCTGGCCGCGCACCTGGAAGACATACACATGGCGGTTGAGGCGCGGCTGATCGAGATCGTGGGTGAGGTGGGCGGCAAACTCCATACAGGTCGCAGCAGGAACGATCAGGTAGCGCTGGATGAGCGGCTGTATCTTAGGGAGGCGGCTCGGGACACCGTTGCCGGCATCGACCGCTTGCAGACCGTCCTGGTGGATTTCGCCGATCGGCACATCGACGTCCTCATGCCGGGATATACACATCTGCAGCAGGCGCAACCCGTGCGGCTGTCGCACTATACGATGGCGTTGTTCTGGATGCTGGATCGGGACCGCGGACGATTCGCCGCGTGCGCGGATCGGGCGGATGCGATGCCGCTCGGATCCGGCGCCTTTGCAGGCAGCGCATATCCGATCGACCGCGAATTCCTTGCGTCGGAACTGGGTTTTTCGCGGATAACCGAAAACAGTATCGACGCGGTCAGCGACCGCGACTATCTCCTGGAGTACATGGCCGCCGCGGCGATTCTCATCGGGCACCTCAGCAGGTTCTGCGAAGACATGATCGTGTGGTCGTCGTCCGAGTTTCGGTTTATCGAACTCGACGACGCGTACAGCACCGGATCGAGCATGATGCCGCAGAAGAAAAATCCGGATTCCCTGGAACTGGTCCGGGGCAAGGCGGGCCGGGTGTACGGTAATCTGATGGCGCTGTTGACCGTGATGAAGGGATTGCCTCTAACCTATTCGAAGGATCTTCAGGAGGACAAAGAGGCCTTCTTTGATACAGTCGATACGATTCATCAGGTGTTGGAGGTCTTCACAGGCGCGTGGCGGACGATGACGGTTCAGGCCGAACGGATGCGCGAAGCCCTCGACGGCACCGTTGTGGCGACGGATCTCGCGGATTATCTTGTAAGAAAGGGCCTACCCTTTCGAGAAACCCACCGGATCGTGGGAGGGCTGGTACGGACGGCCCTGTCACAGGGGCGGCGCCTGGACGAGTTGGACCTGGGGACCCTTCAATCGGAGTGCGATCTGTTCGAGGCGGACGCCGTGGAGTCGCTTCACGCAGACGCCAGTGTCAACCGGCGGGAACTGGACGGGGGAACGGGCTACGGGTCCGTTGCGGAGCAGATCCGCGGCGGCAGGCGGTTACTCGGCCGGAGAACGCGGAGAGAGGAAGGGTGAAGTCCTTCAGCGAACGCGATGTGCGGCGGCACTACGACCTTCTGCAACACAGTCCGGAATTCGGCCTTACACATCTGAAGGCGACGGACGGAGACCACGTCATCGGCATCGGGTTGTTCGATAACGAGGCCGATTTCGTTTCGGAGTGCCGGCGGTACAACGGGCTGGGTACGCTGCACGTGGGTGTGAACCCGCGTTCGAATCGCCTGATGGAAGACTATGGCGGTTTACGGAACCGCGTGCGCACCCTGTTTATGGACGTGGTTGCGGAAGGTGATATCGACTTTGTCACCGGAATGGCCGTGAGCAATCCGGATCAGCTTGCCCCACGTTCCCGACAATTCCTGCGCGACGCGTCCGTGCTTGCGGACGGCGAAGTATTCTTCCCGCTCGATAAGGCGATGCCGGTATCCCCGGAATCCCTCCAGAAAGTCCGGCGACAGCTGGATGTATGGCTGTACGGCGAATGCGATTCCGACGGAATCGACCTGATGAAATTCGTAAGGGTTGCGGGCACGGCGGCTGCGGACGCCGGATGGTTCAGACGAAGGACGGCGTTCAGGAAATACCGTCCGTATATTATGGATGGAATTACGGCCGGGATCGAGGATCTGAAGGACGAACCGTCGTAGAAATCCCGTAGACGGAACTTCGGCGCCGCTGGGGCGTTTACGGGGGAGTGTCGCACACATGCTGACGGCAGGCGCGCGGGTCGACGACCCGTTTTTTCTTGATATCGTCTCCCGCACTCGGGAACTCACCGGTAATTTTAAAGCAGCTTCTCACATCCACGGAGATGGTTATGTTTCGAAAGTCTATCGCGTTGCTGTGCGCCAGTTCCGTGCTGTGGACGAGCCTGGTTGGCGCAGGCCAGACCCGGGCGGCGGACCCGGGGGGCGAAAATGCGAAACAGGGAAAAGAGAGCGGCGAAAAGCGTCCCAAAACCATCCGGACTATCGAAGCCCTGGAGGATGCGGGCTGGGCCATCGTGGATGTGCGGCAGATCGAGGGCAACCTTGTGGTGCTGAGCCCGCTCGTAGGACCGGAAATCGACCTGGAAGAGAGCAACCGTTACTCCCTGTTCCAGGGCCGCAGCGTCTATAACGAAAGAGTACCCCTCCGACTCCTCGATATGGCTATCCCCGGCATTCAGACAGCCACTTTTCTGAAAAGCGGAGAACGCGTGATGGTAAGGATCCGGTACCGGTCCGGTCCCAAAATCGCCAACAGGACCGTACCGGTGGGAGACGAGGATGCGCTCAGACGGCTGCGGGAATATGTCGAACATTTCGACAAGGTCCGGAAGGGTGAATACAAGATCGGCTTCGAATCCAGGTTGCCGGACGATGCTGAATACCCCAAGTATACCGACCGGAAGATCTCCTTCGAAGAACGGCGTCCTCGCGCCGGAATAACGCGCCGGCTTCGAGGCGGGGTGGTCCTGAAGGACGGTGAACGGATCGAGGGACAGTTGCTGCCGGAATTTGACGACGGAACCGTACTGGTACAATCCGGTCTCGACGCCCGGCGGGTTCCGGTTGAAGATATCGACCGGGTCCTGTTCCTTCGAGGCAAGCATTCGAAAAAGCTCGGCACCGCGATCCGGATGGGCGTCGGGGGCGCAATTTCCGGCGCCATTGTGGGTACGTTTGCCGGCTGGCAGACAGACTCGCCGGTCAAGGAGACAGCGCTTCTGTTTGGCGCAATATCCGGAACGATCGGATTTTTCACGGGTCTGTTCCGCTCCAGCGGCGGCCCTGGAAAACGCGAATTCGTGCTGGGACCCGTAAGCGATGGGCGGGATCGGAACACGGACGATGATGAAGACAGGGAAAGACCTGAGCGCCGCGGCAGATAGCCTGCCTTGTCTTTCCTCCAGCGGAGCCGTGATCGATCGGGAATGTCCGATGTCCGGATGCCGATTGCAATCAGTCAGTTATCTGGGAGGTGACATTGGCGAGCCTGGCGTACATGAATGCACGACCCGATGTTCATGAATCTGCTTTCCTGGCCGACGGCGCGATGCTTGTTGGAAGGGTGTGCGTCGCGGCAGAGGCGAGTATCTGGTTCAATGCGGTGTTGCGTGGCGACGAGGAGCCGATCCGGATCGGCAAGGGGTCCAATATCCAGGACGGAGCGGTCCTGCATACCGATCCTGGATGTCCCTGTACCGTGGGCGAGTACGTTACCGTCGGGCATAACGCGATTCTGCACGGATGTCTGGTGGATCGCGGGGCGACCATCGGAATGGGCGCAACGGTGTTGAATCAGGCACGGGTCGGCGAAGAATCGCTCGTCGCGGCGAACGCGCTGGTTCTTGAGGGTATGGAGATTCCGCCCCGGACGCTGGCGGCCGGGGTGCCGGCCAGGGTGAGGCGGGACCTGACGGACGAAGAGATCGCGAATTTCAGAAAGAACACGGACGGGTACGTCAGGCGGAGGGGAATCTACATGGGTCGAAACCGGTAAGTCGAGCATTGAGATTCGCCGAAGGCGGGCCCCGATAATTTGGCGCCCGCCATTATTGTGGCTCCTCCGTACCGTTCGAGTCGTCGATGCGTGAATATGCAGGTGCTTGATCAGGTACCGCAGGCCGGCAGTTTGCGGCGACGAATCGAGGCTGGAAACTATGGTCCAAGAATCCGACATTACCGAGAGGTTCGAGCGGGGCATCCGCGAATTCAATGCCGGCGACTTCTACGCGTCTCACGACACGTGGGAGGATGTCTGGATGGATGTGCGGGGATCCGAAAGACCTTTTTTTCAGGGCATGATCCAGGTGGCCGTGGGATTCTATCACCTGACGTGCGAGAATTACGCGGGCGCGGAACACCTGTTGACCCGGGGCATCCGAAAGCTGGAGGCCTACAGTCCCGGCCACCGGGGGGTCGACACCGAGTGCCTGGTTCACGAAGCGGAATCAGCACTGGCCGAGGTCCTCGAGATTCGCGCGGGGAAACGGAAGTCGTACTGCTCGGAAATTGCGCCAAGGATCCGACGCGGGTGATCTTTCGGATGAAGACTTAAACCAAAATGGGCCCCCGGTCCTCCTTCTATTTCTCTACATGAAAAATGGCCGTACGCATGACGGATTGTAAACTGTTCAGGTCGGTCACCGATACCCTGACGCGACTGAAGCCGGGTTTGAGATTGCCGGCGTCCAGTTCGAAGTAGATAGCCTCGGTCTCATCAGTGCCTGTCCGCTCGTAGCTCACAACCACCTCCTCTATTCCGGCTGAAACAATCCTCCGCACCAGCGACGATAACGCGCCGAATACTCCCTTCCCCAGGCGGGCGTCACGCTGAATAGAGTAGGAGACCCGGTATCTGGTCCTTCCGATCGCGTCTCTTTGCAGGTTGTACAGTTCATAGTAAATGTGGATGTGCGTGTCCTGCGGGTAGCTCCGGCTCGGCATCGGCACCACCCAAAGGCTCTCCTTTCTGAATTTTCCTTCCCGTGTCGACTCCCGGATGTCCCAGCACAACTGCAGATCGCTGATTGCCAGCGAATTCACAAAATCAGGGACGTTCAAGTCCTGCAGGTACACCCCCCATTTGCCCGAGATCCGGTCCACAAGCTGTACGGCGAGCCGGTAGTCTCCAGGTGCAATCTCAATCCGGATCAGGTCTGGTGCAAACGTGCCGCGCGCAGCCTGTTCTCCTTGAGGCGCCGGAAAAACCAGATCTGTCTGCCGCCGACGGTAAACGGCGCCACTCGTGTCCGTTAACGCCGCTACCATCCTGACGTTCGAGAGTTCACGCCCATCCTTCTCCTCGCGCTCAACCAGGTCCAACGGAACGCCGAAGTAGACTTCAACCGCCGCGCCTTGATGGTCCGGGCCACGGAAGCTCGCCGTGTCATAGTAGAACTCGATGGGCTCCATTCCGGGAGGAACGTCGTAGAAATCGGGCAGTGTTTTTGTCGCCTTCCTGTAAACCACAGCCGGATGCAGCGACATTAACCTTGAGGTCAGGCTGATGTCGTTGCCGGGTACGCCACTCGGGAAGTCCCAATCTCCGTCGAACCATTTGTCCTTGAAAATCAGTTGCAGACCTCCTGCGACTTTCGTGTATACCCACTCCTCCGTCTTGATCGACTCGTCCTTAAGAGTCCATCCTTTCGGCCTCTCCAGATCGGATCTGGTGTCGTAAACGCCATAGATCTGCTGCCCGTGCACGTCGCGTACCCGTTGAACCGCCAGGCTCGGCGGATACGCATTGACCCTGTCCGAACGCGCACGATACTCGGGCTCTCCATACCGGATGTAGACTTCCCCTCGCCGGTCCCACGGGAATACCTTCTCCCCGAAAAAGGTCCGGGCATGCCACACCCTCCGGTAATGCTCCGCTTCCCGAGCCTTCCCCGCCGAAACCAGCGCCATATCGCGTTTCTTCCAGAAGTCTCGAAGCCACTCCGCCTTTTCCTCGCCCGACTTGGCCGTGTAGTTTTCAAGCTCTGCCGGGAAGGTCACAAGCGACAGATCCTCGTACAACGTCCGCTCGCTGTCGGGCAATGCGTGAAAATACTCCTGGAATAGCTCAACAGCCTGCTCCGGATCGCCCAGCGCCGCCCATGCCTGAGCGGCCAGCGGCAGAAGCCGTGAATCCGATAAAGTATCCGTGATGGCGGGTTCAAGCGCCTTCAACGCTTCCGGATAATTGTGTAGTTCGATGTACGTCATGGCGAGACCTTGATACCCCCGTA
>CAZKDZ010000301.1:0-6336 GCA_964551635.1 uncultured bacterium
GCCATGCTCCACCAGGTAGAGGACACCCGACACGACCGCCAGCAGGGTTACCGCCGCTACCAGGACGTTCAACACCATCTGCGAACCCGAATCCACCAGCACCAGGGGCTGAGAGGTCAGCTCAGCGGTGATTACGCGAACGTTGATGAACACAAGGATGCCGAACGCCAGCACCAGCTGCAGCATGGTTTTCCATTTCGCCAGTCGTGACGTGACTACCGGACGTCCCTTGCGGATCGCGTATACACGCAGGCTGGTAATCACGGCATCCCGGATCAGCATGGCGCCCACGAGCCATGCTTCCACCATCCCCAGGAGTACGAACGAGATGAGAGCGGAAGAAACCAGCAGCTTGTCGGCGAGCGGATCCATGAACCGTCCGAGGCTGGTTACCGTTTTGTCGCGCCGCGCGAACCAGCCGTCGAAGAAATCGGTCAGCGAGGCCACGGTGAAAACAAGCAGCGCCAGGATCTTGTTGAATCCGCTGTCCGAAAAAATCAGCACCAGAAAGACCGGGGTGAGGACAATCCTCAGACCCGTCAGAAAATTGGGAAACGTGACCATGCGGTCTGCCGGCTGCGGTTTCGGCAGCCGGATCCCCTGTGAACTGCCGCGGAGTGTGTCGGTACGGTTCATAGTTCTCTGCGTCCATCCAGCGCACGGGAGAGCGTAACCTGATCGGCGAGGGCGAGGTCGCTGCCAACGGGAAGGCCCCTGGCGATCTGTGTTACGATGACGTCGTGCGTTCCCAGGACCTGCTTGAGGTATTGCGCGGTCGCGTCGCCCTCGACGGTGGGACCATTCGCCAGAATGACCTCACGAATGCCGCCGTCGCTCAGCCGCGTCACGAGTGATTGAATGTTCAGCTCTTCCGGTCCGATACCGTCCAGAGGAGAGATCCGCCCGCCCAGGACGTGATACAGGCCGCGATAGGCCTGCATACGTTCCATTGCCAGCAGGTCGCCGACAAAATCCACCACCATCAACTGAGACCCGTCCCGCCGCTCATCCCCGCAGATGGGGCACGGGTCGCTCTCCGAAATGTTGAAACACGCGCCACAGGTCCGGACACGGGTCTTCACCTCCACCAACAGTTCCGCCAGCGCGCGAACGTCTTCATTCTTCCAGGTCAAAACGTCGAGCGCGATTCGCCGCGCGGACTTTTCGCCGATGCCCGGCAGCCGCCCCAGCCCTGCCACCAGCCGATCGATGGCATTGGAAGCCATCCTGATTCTCCTCGCAAACGGATACCCGGACCGCATCTCTGTACCGGGACGGAACACCGGCGACGGCCGGCACCTACAGACCCAGGTTGACGCCCGGCGGCAACATGCCCGACGTTGCCCTCTGCATCTCACGGTCGGCCAATTCCTGCGCCTTCTCGCGGGCCTGCTGTATGGCGGCCATGATCAGGTCTTCCAGCATCTCCACGTCATCGGGGTCCACCACCTCCGGATCGATGCGGATGCCAACAACGTGCTGTTGTCCGTTTGCCCGCGCCACCACCATGCCGCCTCCTGACGATCCCTCAACCTCCTTCGACGCGAGTTCCTCCTGTACCTTCGCCAGCCTGGCCTGCAGCTTCTGGGCCTGCTTCATCATTCCAGCCATGCCCTTCGCCATTGCGTCCTCCCCTGGTGGAACTATCTTCCCACTTCCTCTCCATCGAAGACTTCGATCGCCATCCGGACGCGTTCATCGGCCGGCGTGCGGTCTTCCTGCGCCGCACCGGCGGCTTCGGTTTCGTCCAATTCGCATCGGACGCGCAGGGAGACGCCCAGGACTTCGGCCGTCGCTTCCGCCAGAAACGACTCGTTGCGCCGCACCTGCTCGGCGTGAAACACATTGTTTGCCTTAAAGACCAGGTCCAGCCTCCGGTCCTCCAGCGCCGCGGGTCTGCCCTCGGCCAGGAACGTCCCCAGGCCCTGTTTTTGTATCCTGACATGCTCAACGAGGTCCGGCCACTTCTTCATCACGTCATCGAACGTGACGTCGCCCGCCGGTGACGGATCCGTCTCGGCCGGCCGGGCGGCGGGCTGTGGCGCGGGAGCGTCGACGAACGGCTGCTTCGCTGCACTGGCGACGTCCGGCGATGAGGTTCGCCCTTCAGGCTGTGGAGGGGCCGCCGGCGCCGGGTCACGGCCCGCGTCGGCCGGCCGGTCGGGGCCGGACTTCCGCGCGGCGGATGTCCCGCCCTTACGCAGCAGACCTTCGAGCCGGTCCAGGCGCGCCATGACTTCCGTGACGGACTCGGAGGGCGCCATCTTCACGAGCTTCAATACGGTCAGTTCCAGCCAGAACCGGGGGTTTGAAACCCGACCCATCCTGGACTCGAGTTCGGAAACCGCCTGCAACATACGCAGGAGGTCTTCCTCCTGGAATCGCGCGGCCGTCTCCCGGTATCTTGCCTGGTCGGCCTCGGACAGGTCGTCGCCTGCAAGGCCGTCCGACACGCGCGCCACCAGCAGATGCCGGACATGTTCAAGCAATCCCTGCGTGAACTCGCCGGCATCGCCGCCGCCGTCCAGAACAAGACCCACGTTGCGCAGCGCCGTCGCCGTGTCTGAATCGAGCATGGCCTGCGTCAGTTCGAAGAACGTGTCCGTGGGGATAACGCCCAGCAGATCTCTTACGGCCCCCGCGGAGACGGACCCGTCGGTAAACGCGATGGCCTGGTCGAGCAGATTCTCGGCGTCCCGCAGCGCGCCGTCGGCTTTCCGCGCCAGAAGGAAGAGCGCCTCGTCCTCCGATTCGATCTCCTCCGCATCCAGGATCTTTCGAAGCTGTCCGACAATGGCCTCGGTGGATATCCGCCGGAAATTGTACCGCTGGCAGCGGGAGAGAATCGTCTCCGGCATGCGATGCGGCTCCGTGGTGGCCAGGACGAACACCACGTGAGGCGGCGGCTCCTCCAGCGTCTTCAAGAGCGCGTTAAAGGCCTCCGCGGTGAGCATGTGTACTTCATCTATGATGTAGACCTTGCGCTTGCCACGGGTTGCAGCGAATCCGACTTCTTCCCGAAGTTGCCGGATTTCGTCGATACCGCGATTCGACGCCCCGTCTATCTCCAGGACGTCCAGGCTCTTGTTTTCGGCGATCGCCGTGCAGAATCCGCAACTGCCGCAGGGCTCCGGCGTGGGACCGTTTTCACAGTTGAACGCCTTCGCCAGCAGCCGCGCCATCGTCGTCTTTCCCGTCCCCCGTGGGCCGCAGAACAGATACGCCTGGACTACGCGATCGGATCGGATGGCATTCCGCAACGTCTGGACGATGTGGTCCTGCGCGACCACATCCTGAAACACATTGGGCCGCCATTTTCGGGCGATCACGCGATAGGCCATACGGAATAAGCCTCTCACCCGTCCATCGGGGACGCACGAAAAGGAAGACGATTTCTGGAAGGTACGATAAAAAGGCCGTGCACCCCGCTTCGGCTTTCAGACCGGGGTATTCGGAAAGCGCAAGCTCCCGCCAGGGGGCCCCGCGGCACACGGGCCGGGTTACCTACCGCTGCTACCTTCCGGTCCTGACGGGGTTCGGCAATCGTCCGTTGCGCAGGACCTGGCGATCGACACCGCGTACTGTCCGAATCGTGTCCCGGTTTGAAAAACCTCAGACGAGGAATTCAACCCCGCTATAGCGGATTGCGGGCTACAGGGCGCCGCTACTTCCCCGTCTAGCACGACCTGATAAGAAGCTGTGTTAAAATTACCAGTGAGTTCCCGAGCGCGAGCGAAAAAGTGTCGGTCAAGGCGGGAAAACCCGCCCATATTTGTCTAAACGAGTGGGTTTGACAAACGCCGACCGGCGCTTTTGCAGCCGCGCGAAGACCGCTGGGGATTTTTAATGCAGCTTCTAAACCAGCCGGCAGCCTCAGAGGGCCGATGGCTGTGTTCCTGGTGGAGCTGATGGGATTCGAACCCACGACCTCCAGAGTGCGATTCTGGCGCTCTCCCAACTGAGCTACAGCCCCACAAAAACCCGATTGCGCGAGAGGCACGGAGCAGGACGAGGGCATCCGCTCTTCATGCATCGCCTTTTTCAATTGATATCCCGTCTGCCCGTGACGCCGTTTTCAGCGCTTCCACGCCCGACAGCACACGTCCCACGGGGTTCACGGGACTGGCCGGCCGGATCTCGTCACCCCGGCTGGCGGGAGTTGGCCCCCAGAAGATGCAGAATGCCTTGCCGGGCGGCCAGTATGCGAGATCGCCCGCTTCCACGGTTTCCTGAGGGTCCTCAGGGTGGGCGGTGACGGGGACCTGAAAATAGATCTCGTCGCCCCAGGTGTTGAAGCCGCTGCGGATGGGCAATTCGGCCAGGATCCTGGACGCGGTTACGGAATCGTTCAACTCCGCATCCAGTTGGATCTCCCCCACGGTTATCTTGATGGAATGCGCCATAGAAGGTTTTCCGGACCCGAGATGCGAGTCTTCGCTGCACGGCGTCAGGCCGGCCTGGCCGGGACGAGACAGGTTTCATGGCGGAGAGGGAGGGATTCGAACCCTCGGTATCCAAAAAGGATACACATGATTTCCAGTCATGCCTGTTCAGCCAGCTCCAGCACCTCTCCACAAAACAGGTTCGAGACTCAAAAATAGCGGCGGTTGGCCGGCATTCGTCTCACGTTCTCCACGACCACAACACGCCGCTTTCTTCCACTATTTAAGATACAATATTCGCCCGATATCCGCAACTTTTTCCAGGGCGAACTCAGATTCTCCCCGCGAGTCCAAAAATGGACGACTGTTGTTGACTTTCATTGACCCTCCGTGTTGATCCGATTCGCCGTTTTTGCCAGATTTCCTGAATTAATCGGTATTGGAATGGATGACGACAGGAATGGAGAGGCAAAATATGTCGGAGAACCGCACCGTATGTTGGAACGGACTCACGCAGACCCGGTACTGCGACGACGAAGAAGCCAATGCCCGGCACACTCTGGCGGATGCGGCCAGAGACGGCGAATGGAGGCGTGACCGGATTGTTGTCCAGAAGAGATTGATTATAAAACTGTTATTGGAAATTTGGCGGAGAGGGTGGGATTCGAACCCACGGTACCCGTAAGGGCACACCGGTTTTCGAGACCGGCCTGTTCAACCAGCTCCAGCACCTCTCCGCTCGAATGCGGGGACACGCCTGAAAACCGTTCGCGACACCGGCGTTCGACAGTGCGTTACGCGTTTTTCCGGCGCAAATCTTGAAAGAACCGCTTCAACACCTCCGAACAGGGTTCTTCGAGGACGGATCGACGAACGTCGATCCGATGGTTGAGCCTCGGGTCGTCGACCACGTTTCGCAGGGAGCCGCAGGCGCCGGTTTTCGGATCCTCCGCGCCGAACACCAGGCGGGAGACACGCGCCAGCACCAGCGCGCCCGCGCACATCGCGCACGGCTCAAGCGTGACGCAGACGACACAGTCCGTGAGCCACTTCATTCCGGTACCCGACGTCGCGGACCGGATGGCCATCATCTCCGCGTGCGCCGTAGGATCGTTGTCCCTCAGAATGCGGTTCTGACCCCGGCCGATCACTTCTCCGTTCAGCAGAATCACCGCGCCCACCGGCACCTCGCCGGCATCCCCCGCAGCGCGCGCCTCGGCAAGCGCCAGTTCCATTCCCGCTTCATCCGCGTCTGTCAATACACGCACCACCCGGGCAGAAAGTCGTCTACCGAACATCCATTGAATAGCGCGACAAAATTACCGGATTTCGGGCTCGACGTCAACCATTTTCCCGCAGCAAGGGGGCGTAGCAGACCGATCGACTCAACCTTAAATCCCATTGGATCTCCGGTGTCACCTGCGTTTGCCCAGCCTCGCGATGAAGAATGGAATCAGCATCTCCCGCTCGTGCAGCCCTCCGTGCCGCCCGCCGGCGATATCGGACGGAACGGCGTCGTCCCTGTACGCGTGGAACAGCGTGGCGCTGCCTCGCATCA
Source organism: uncultured bacterium (assembly GCA_964551635.1). Lineage (GTDB taxonomy): Bacteria > Latescibacterota > UBA2968 > UBA2968 > JAAXHE01. Next base: position 5,941 of record CAZKDZ010000301.1, read on the forward strand.
GAGCGAGAACGTCGCCGATCCGGCCTGGCAATTCCGGCGCGGTCGTCCCGCTTCCCCACAGGCCGCCGGCGAGCGCACGCCGGGTCTCCACAATGCACGCCGATCCGGAAAGCGCGGACTCAAGAGCGGCAATGACATCCGACACAGCGCCGTCGCGCGTGTGAAAGTACGCCGACCGCGCCGTGCCCGTCGGCGGTGCCGCGAGCCGATGCCCGAGCCCCGGAACTTCCGAAACCTGCACGACGTCCTCCTCAACCACCTGAATATGCCCGTGGTCGGCCAGAAGCATGAACGCGGCGCTCACGTCCCGTCCCTCGAGAGGCGCAAGCAACTCCCTTTCAAGCGAGTAGCCCAGACTGTAGATCTCACCCTCTGGTTCTTCGCCCCTGGTGCCGT
>CAZKDZ010000302.1:0-13282 GCA_964551635.1 uncultured bacterium
GACGGGTACGTTTGAGGTGGGGCCGTTCTCCGGCCGCGCCGGAATCTACGCGGCTGGCGACGGTTGGTTTGCGCTGTGCAACGGGACATCCTTTTGTTCGGAGCGCACGATTTTTGAGAGCGAATACCCCGTTTCAATCGAGTTCGATCTGGATGCCGGCGAAGGCGTGGTTGTGGCAACGCGGCCCACTGAGATCACGCTGAACGGAGAGCGGTTGCACGTTGCGTCCGGGCGGCAGGAGGTAAAATCGCGCAGGCGGGAGGCAGGTGGTTTTTCGATGGATGGGATTGCGGCCCTCCCGGCGTACGTGGTGGAATTACAGGCGCCCCGACAAGCGGCGTCCGTACCCGGGCTGCACGCGGTGTGGACGTACGACGCCGGTTCCGGTGTGCGCTGCGCCGCCGCACACGGGGACGGAGTGGTCCTTGGCACGGAGGACGGACGGGTCCTGGCTCTGAACCAGGACGGAAAGCCGGGCTGGTCCTTCCAGGCGGAGGGACCCGTACTCTCCGTGTGTGCCGCGGAGCTGAACGGCCGCCGCTGCGTGATCGCGGGCGCCGGCGACAGGCGTCTCTATCTGCTCGAGGAAGGCGGACACGTACAGTGGTCCCGCGAATTTGAGATATACAGGGGGACGTGGGACCGGTACGCGAGGAACTCCGCGGTGGAGTTCGTGACGGCTGCGGACCTGCGCGGCGACGGCGGGTTGGACGTCCTGGCGGCGGTCTCGGACCGGAAGCTCCACTGTTTCGACGCGAACGGAGACGAGCGTTGGAGCTTTATGATCTACGGGATATTCGCGCCGTTGCGTGTTGCGGATATCAATGGGGACGGGAGGCAGGAGGTCATCGGCGGTCCGGGCCGGATTACCTGCGGCGGGACCTGTTACGTGCTGGATGCCGAGGGCGCCGAGATGGCAAGCAACGGGCTGGACGGGTGGGCGTCCATGATGCCCGCGTGCGACGTGTGGACGCACGATGAGGAGCACCTCATCGTGTGCGGGACGAATCGTTCGCACGCCTTCGGGTTGAAACTGGACGGAAATCGACTGGAGACGCTCTGGAAGCAGCGGGTGGGCGAGGAAGTGAACGCGGTCTTTGCCGCGGACCTGGATGGAGACGGCAGGCCGGAGGTTCTGGTCGGGTCGGACTGTTTCTATCTGTATTGTCTGGATGAACACGGTAAGGAACGATGGCGGCGAAACCTGGCCGCGCCCGTTCAACAGGTGATGGCGGCCGACCTGGATGGTGACGTGAGGATCGTCGCGGGGTGTGAGGACGGGTCCGTATGGGTGCTGGGCTGCGATGGCGCTGCGGTTGCCAGCCACCGGGTGAGTGGATCGATTCACGTGCTGGCGCTGGACGGCAGAGGTCATCTGATTCTCGGCGGGTCCGACGGGACGCTTTCGGTACTGGGAGTTTGATGCGGCTGGAAAGCGCGTGCCACGCGTCCTGAATCCCCTGACACTGCGGGAGCGTAGCTGTGGCCCGTTCCGGATTTTTCGGGGGCGTCGAGGGAGCCGGAATGATGTGGCGGTATTTCTATCCTGTCCTTTTCTCTATTTTGTGGATGGAACACCCCGCCATTGCCCTGCCTGACGATCCTTCCAGGAGCGATCTGATAAGAGAAGACGAGGTCTTTTCGGCAACGGGTGAAGCGCTGAATGAGGTTGCATCCGGGAAATTCGATCTGGTCCGACGGGAGCCGGGGACCGTGGTTCGTACCCTGGGATCGGATTTTGCGCTGTCGCTGGAACGGGATCTGATGCCGGGGATCTACCGGCTGAGCATTCTCTGCTCGGCTCCGACGACTTCAACCGATTCCTTCTGGCTGGAGGTGAACGGGGAGCGACAGCCGCAAGCGATCGTGTTGCCCAAAGACGACTACAATGAGGCGCATCGGGGTTTTCGGCTGGACGCGCCGGGAAAGACGTCCATTCGTCTCGTGCTGCGGGAACGGCCCGGTGTGAGCGTTGCCCGTCTGAAGCTGACACATCTGTCGGTACACTTCGATCCTGCGTCGGTTATTCGTCCCGCTCTGGCCGGGCAGCGCCCGCGACTGTTCCTGACGCGGTGGGACATCCAACGGCTGCGCGACGCCCAGCGCAGTGAGTCCGGACAGCGGCTTTATCGACCGCAGGGGTTGTTGCGGGGAACGCCGCCGCCCCGGACGGGTCCGCCAAGGCGGGCGGGGTGGGCGTGGCGCATGGAAAATCAGGCGATCTCCTGCCTGCTCGCCAATTCCCCGGATGCTGCCGAACGTTTCGAGGCGATCAGGCGCCACGTTCTCACGATATGCACGTACGACAAATGGCTTCCGGACGGCTGGTCCCACGCGACCCCCGATCTGGATCTTGACGCGGCGTACATGATTCACGGGACCGCGATCGCCTACGACTGGTTATACAACTGGTTTACGGAGGAGGAAAGACGGACCATCCGGGAGAAGCTGGCGTATCAGGCGCGGCTCATGTTCGAGGCGTCCTTCCTGGAGCGAATGTATTGGGCGCGTACGGTCCAGCAGAACCACTACTGGTTCGACAACTACGCCATCGGCGCGGCCGGCGCGGCGCTCTACGGTGAGGTGCCGGAAGCCGAGGTGTGGATGGCCTGGAGCTGGGACCGCCTCCAGGGGACGCTGAAGACCTTCGCTCAGGACGGGGGGTTCCACGAGGGGCCCGCGTACTGGAACTTCTCGATGGGATCGCTGTTTCGATGGATCGACCTGTACGAACACACAACCGGGCAGACCATCGCGTATGCGGACACGTGGCTGAGGAAGACCGGTTATTTCCCGATCCACTACGTCTATCCCGATTTGCGATCTGGCGCGGCGATTGAAGATACGTTTCGTCCCGGGGTCGTACCCGCGCTGGAGACGCTGCTCTGGCTGGCCGCACGCAACCGGGATCCGCGGCTTTTTAGAATCGCCGAGTTGATACACGAGGGGAAACGGAGTACGCACTGGTGGACGTTGAAAACGCTGGCCGAGGGAATTCATGCCGCGGCGGGGACGCTGGACGAACTGATGCCGAAGCTGGCATATTACCGGGACGTGGAAGCATATTTCGCTCGGACGTCGTGGCGGACGGACGCTACGATGTTCACGCTTGGGTCGCGCCCCCTAGGGGGGCATACCCTGGCTCGTCTGATCGAGGCGTATCCCTGGATCGGCGGCGTAGGGCACAATCACCCCGCGCAGAACAGCTTTGTGCTGTACGGCAGCGGGAAGGAGCTGTTGATCGATCCAGGCTATACGCTGAAAAAGCTGACGGCGAACCACAACACGGTCCTGGTGGACGGGCAGGGCCAGTACGGCGACGGAGAGCGGTGGCCGCGCTGGTATCCCGGGTGGTCGTACATCGGGTACGCCTCCACCGAGTTTCCGTATGTGCGTGGGGAGGCCGCATCGGCGTACCCTCCCGAACTGGGTCTGAAGCGGTTCACACGCCAGATGTTGATGCTGGACGACAGGCGTGTATTGGTTGCGGACCATCTGGAGGCCAGCCGGCCGCGGCGTTTCACGTGGCTGCTTCATTTCGACGAAGACGCGGACGTGCTGTCGTCGGGACAGGGCCGGTTTGCGGCGACTTACGAAGGCGCGTCGCTACGAATCGATATTTTGACACCGGACGGCATGGCCTCGCAAATCGACAGCTACGAACCGACGTGGAACAATATCGCGCGGCCCGGCTATCACCCCAGAGTCGGCCGGCTGCAGTTGACCACCGGGCCGGTAACGGCCACGCCGATTGTGGCCGTGCTGGGCCTTGACCCCTCGGGGACGCGCCCGACGCTGAAAATCACACCTCGTGTACTGCTCGTTACGTTTTCGGACAGTACCCGGGTAGGGTTCAATCGAACGGCGGAGGTGGTCGCGGTGGATGGGCTCGAGACCGACGGGCGCGCCGTGGTGATTACCCCTGTTGGAACCGGGGGACGCAGGGCCAGGGTCCTGGACATGCTCCGGTATCGCGACGGGTCCGGCCGGTTGCGCGACTTCCCGGACGGAGAGGGTGAATTCGTCCTGGCGAACGGTGTCTGGCTGCCGGCGTTCGAGGAGGCGCCCGTCGTGCTGACCGCCGACTTCGACGGCAACGGTACGGTGGGTTTCAGTGACTTTCTGAGGCTTGCGCAAGCATTCGGGTCCCGCGCCGGAACGACGGGCTGGGACGTCAGGTTCGACCTGAACGGCGACGGCGAAGTCGGGTTTGGGGATTTCCTGATCCTTGCGGCTCAATTTGGTGGGCGAATTACCGGGAATTGATATTGGATCCGGCGGTCCCGCGACCCCCGTGTCCCGGTGTCCGTAATGCTGCAGCCGGTTTCTCGAATTCACTCACGATTCTATTCTCGTGTGCAGGAGGTATACAGACGTGGTCGAACTCGTTATTTTCGTTTGTGCCGTTATTTTCGTTTCTGCGACGTGCTCTCTCGCTGAAGCCGTTCTCTACGCCGTTCCGGTGAGCTACGTCGAAAGCCTTTCGCGGAAGGGTACCGTCTCTGGCCGCATCCTGAAGGACCTGCGTATGCGCAACGTCGACCGTCCCATCTCGGCCATCCTCTCGCTGAATACAATCGCGAACACGGGCGGCGCGTTCCTGGCAGGCGCGGCGTTCATAAAGGTCTACGGCGCGCAGTGGGAACACTATTTTACGATATTTATTACACTTTCGGTCTTGCTTCTGTCGGAGGTTATTCCCAAGACCGTCGGCGTGGTCTACAGCCGGTCCCTGGCCGGTCTGATCGCGATACCGCTTCGATTTCTTGTCCTGGCAATGTACCCGTTTGTCGAGACATGCCGGCTTGTGACCCGGGCGTTCTCGAAGGGCCGAACGTCCGACGAGGTTTCCGAAGAAGAAATCTCCTCAATGGCGCGCATGGGGAGGGAATCCGGCGCAATAGAGCCGCATGAAGCCCGCGTGATGCAGAACATTCTTTCGCTCAAACGCAAGACGGCGAGAGACGTGATGACGCCGCGGACGGTCGTATTCGCGTTGAGCGCGGACCTGACCGTGGAGCAGGCGCAGAAGGAAGCCGGTACCTGGCAGCACAGCAGGGTTCCCGTCTATGAAGAGGGCTTCGAAGACGTGATCGGCGTCGTTATGCGCCGCGACGCGTTGAATGCCCTGGCCAGGGGTCAGTCGCAGAAACCCATTTCCGAGCTGATGCATCCGGTTCACTTTGTTGCGGAGACAGTGGCACTGGATCGCGTCCTGCAGATGTTCCTGGAACGACGGCAACACCTCTTCGCGGTTATCGACGAATACGGAGGGCTGGCCGGAGTCCTGACGCTGGAAGACGTGCTGGAAGAGATACTGGGCAGAGAGATCGTGGATGAGTCCGATACGGTAACGGACATGCGTGAACTGGCCCGCCGCCGCCGCCGGCAGGTGTCGGAAGGGGAATAGCATGTGGTTAGACCGTGCCGCGTATAGCCAATTCGCGGTACCGGATCAAGCGCCCTCAGCGCTGATTGGCTCCTCGTCGCCGTGCAGGGGCGTCCCTTGCGGGCGCCCTGGCCGGCGGAAGAGATGATGCTCCGGAGGTATTTTCAGACCCTGGCAATCTGTATTTTGGATTCGAGGCAGTTTTCTGTCCCGAGGAATCGAGTGGCTGCACTACAGACAGAGTTGTTCGACCACGCCGATGCATCAGTACGACCCCTCTCGCATGAAGAGTTTCTTGGCGAAATCGTGCGTTTCGACGACTTTCATAAAGAAACGACGATCCTGGGATTTCCGGATCCGGAATTCGACATCCCCGTCTACGTCAACGAGTTCTGGACGTCCAGACAGAGAGCCGCCCACTCGCTTCACGAGGTTTCGTACCGCGCGTGCTTCAAGCCTCAGTTGCCGCGGTTTTTCATTGAGCGGTTGACCGGTCCGGGTGACGCCGTCTACGATCCCTTCCTGGGTCGTGGGACGACCGCCATCGAAGCGGCGTTGCTGGGGCGCGTACCCATTGGCGCGGACGTCAATCCGCTGAGCGAGATTCTCGTGGCGCCGCGGCTCGATCCCCCTCCCCTTGCGGGTGTTCGGGAACGACTTGGCGAGTTGCATCTGGAAAGCGATTGTGAAACACGTGACGACTTGCTGGCATTCTATCATCCGAACACCCTGCGACAGATCACGAACCTGCGGGATTACCTGATCGCGAAGCATGACAGTGGCAGCCTGGATGCGGTTGACCGGTGGATCAGGATGGTGGCGACCAACCGCCTGACCGGCCATTCGCCCGGTTTCTTCTCGGCCTACACGCTGCCTCCAAACCAGGCTGTCACTGTAAGCCGGCAGCGGGACATCAACAAGCGTCGAGATCAAACGCCGCCTGTGCGTGATATAAGGGAACTGATCCTTAAGAAATCAAGGTCGCTCCTCGGCAAACTGACAGAACACGAAGCCGAAAGGCTGAAAGACGCATCTGAAACGGCATTGTTCCTCAGCGGATCATCCGATAACACGCCGGAAATCGGGAGCGATTCGGTCAGCCTCGTCGTCACCTCGCCGCCGTTTCTGGACGTCGTGGACTACCAGACGGACAACTGGCTGCGGTGCTGGTTCAACGGAATCGACGCGAAAACAGTGGATGTATGGCATTTCAGCAGGCCGAAGGCGTGGCAGGAAGCCATGACGCGAGTATTCGGCGAGCTCATGCGAGTACTCAAACCCGAGGGCTATGTGGCCTTCGAGGTCGGTGAAGTCCGCAGCGGGACAATCCTCCTGGAATCGCTCGTCGTTCCCGCGGCGGCCGAAACGGGGCTCGAGCCGCTTATGGTCCTGGTAAACGACCAGGTCTTCACCAAGACGTCGAACTGCTGGGGCGTGGATAACCTCAAAATGGGAACCAATACAAACAGGATCGTACTATTGAGAAAACTCTGAGGATTGCCATCATTCGCGAAGCGAGGGAAAGGGAGATAAAATGACGCACTGACACCAATTTCCGAAGCAGTTCAAGACAGGCACTCAAGAGCTGTAATCGGGATGGAATTTCGCCATCAGGTGTACGAGACAACTCCATTTATCCATATTAGCACTAACCTGCCGGGGTAAGGACCGCCTTATGACATCAAAAGAGAAAGTCGCTTTTGTTTTAACATACGCGATGCTGATATCTGCTGCATTCGTCGCCGCGGATTCGGACGCGCATGCCGATCCAACGACATTACAAGATGGCGCCGTCAATTCCAACGACGACCACACGACGTTCCTGCCGGATTTTGACGGCGACGGGGCGGTTGATTTCAGCGATTTTACGCAGTTTGCCGCGAAATTCGGGCGACTTGAAGGCGATGACGGGTACGAAGCCCGGTTCGATCTGAATGGCGACGGGGAAATAGGGTTTTCGGACTTTGTGGTCTTTTCGCAAAACTATGGGAAGGACCTTTCTTTCGGGATGCTCCTGCCATGGGACCTGTCCAGAATCGTGCCCATCGACTCGGTCCGGACCACGCCCGCAGGAACGCGCGTCTTCATGCGGACCGAATTCGACAAAGGCCAACTTGTCGACCTGGAGATGACGTTCATCCAGGTGGTCGACGATTTCCTGCCGCCCATGCCGGTCTACATGGTGGAAGCTTCCGATTCCGTCCTGGTGGCCCTGGGAGGCATTGCCAAGGGCATGAGCGGCTCCCCCATATTTTCGCCGCAGGGCGTCTGGGGCGCGATCGCTTACGGCTTCAACGCGCAGGACAGCCCGCCCTACTACTTTTTCGCCACGCCCATAGAATGGGTCATTGGAGAACTTGGAACGGTTCCACTGGCCAAACGCGCGGCCACGTGGGGCGACAACAGCATTGTGCCCCTGGACATCCCACTGCTGAGTACCGGTCTCAATCGGATCCAATTGACACCGGAAGGGCGTTCGTCTCCTCTCAACGACGCGGTCGCCGCCGGTCTGACCACACAGCGCCAGACCAGTTTCGCGCCGGGACGGCCGCTGGCGGTAGGCTTACTGCTGGGTGAATTGACAGCCGGCGCCATCGGGACCATTTCCTTCGTCGATGGCGACCGGGTCTATGGTTTCGGACATTCCATGGACGACGCCGGCCCGGTTTCTCTGCCTATCATCGAGGCGGTTGTGCTGGGAGAAATCTCGAGTCTGTCAGCGCCGTTCAAATTCGCGACGCTGAACCCAACGGTACGCGGCACCCTCACCGAAGACCGCATTCCCGCGGTCCGGGGAATACTGGGCGAAGAGCCGGAGCTTGCGCCGATCCGAAGCGTGTATTCGTTTCCATCGGGCGGGAAAGTTGAGCTTTTGCATACGATGCCCACCGTAGGCGTAAGCCCGGATATGTCAGTCGATCTCGTGGCTGGAGCGTTCTTCAGACCCCTTGCCAACCGTGTCGAGCTGGACCCGGAGCACAGTATCCGTGTTACAGCCGATGTTTCCTTTGACGTTACAGATTCAACGCTTTCACGCACGCGACTCTACGCCTCGCCCGAAGGCCGGTTGGGTTCGTTGATCCGGTACGCGTTATCCGATATTTCCTCCGCGCTCTTCGATCTGATGACGAGGGACGACTACGCATTGCAGGTGACCGATGCAGGCGTGCATGTGGAAGTGATCGCGGAACCTCGTTTCGCCACCGTCTTTGATGTGTCCGCGGACACGCTGGCCAGCCCCGGGGACACGCTGGCCGTTACCGCGTCGTTGCGGGTGGGTCGGCGGATCGATCGTGAGGTCGATCTGAAGCTCGGCGTTCCCGAATCGTTTCCGCCGGGCGTGTACAGTGTCGTCCTGGGTTCGGCCGCAGAGCTGGCGGCGGGTGGCGGACCCGGATTCGGCCGTTTCCCACGTGACGAGACGCTCGACGAAGCCTTTGAGAGAATCAACAGCGAGGACAACAACGTCGTTTTGGAAGCCTTTCTGACGTTTGATATGCCCTTCGGACCGCCGGGAGGTCAGGGACGCCCGCCCGGGCAGGGGGGCGGCCCGCGGCCGTCCACCTCGATACAGAAGGAAGTAGATCTGGTTCTACAGGGGCTGAAGAGCCAGTCCATTAAGATCGTTGTCCCGATTGAGGAATGAACTTCCGGTCGTGTGAATCTGTGTTATGGCGGTGGGGTCGGTTGGCGGGACGAGTCCGGCACAAGAGGGTTGGGCTTTCACCATGTCTGACAGCGACTTAGGCATCGGAATAATCGGCGGCGGGAAGGCGGGGCGGAATTTCGCCCTGGCCCTCCGGTCCTGCGCGGGCGCAGAAGTGCGGACGTTCTGCACGCGGAACGAGGATTCGGCACGGGCGGCGGCGGAATCCTGCGGGGTTGCGGGATGGACCGCGAGCTATCCCGAGATGTTACGGGACCCGGATATCCAGGCGGTAATCGTGGCCACGCCGGATGAATTCCACTGCGAGCACACCGTTCTGGCCGCCCGTGCGAAAAAACACGTGCTTTGCGAGAAGCCGATGTGCCGGTCTCCCGAAGAGGCGGACCTGATGATCCGGGAAGCACGGGAGAACGGCGTGATACTGGTGGTGGGGTTCACCGAGCGGTACAGCCACCCGTGCATGGAAGCCAAAAGGCGGATCGATGCCGGCGAAATCGGCACGCCCAGGATGATGCTCGCCAGGCGGTGTCATCCCCATTCCGTGCTGAGAGGCCGGAAATGGGTGAACGACGATGAGACCGGCGGCGTCCTGAATTATGCCGGGCCGCACAATATCGACCTGATCTGCTGGCTGATGGGCGGGCCTCCCGAGCGCGTGTACGCCGAGATGGGGCAGCTCATCCTGAAAGATCAGGACTTCACGGATTGCGCGGTGATGACGTTCAGGTTCCCCAACGGGTCCATCGCGACGCTCTACGAGACCTTCGCATACCCGGGGACCTATCCCCATGGCGTGGACCGGAATATCGAGATTCTGGGAGACCGCGGGGTGCTTCACGTGGACTTCATGTCCCAGCCCCTGAAGGTGTTTACGGATGCAGGCTACCAGGTGGCCGATTCGGTGACGTGGCCGATGGGAGAGCGCGGCATCCAGGGAACGTTGCTGGCCGAAGTCGAGCATTTCATCGGGTGCGTACGACAGGGAAAGACGCCGCTGACAACGGGCGAAGACGGTAAACTGGCCATGAGAATCGCGCTTGCGGCAAGAGAAGCGGCCAGGACCGGGAAGGCGATACCCATTCAACACGTGTAACTGACCCTCAGAACGTCGCTGGAACATGCTCGGAGGTGAAGCCTATGTTGTCTATCGATCCGAAGGCGCCCGTCCCGCGGCCGGGACGGTCCATCTGGTACACGGTGGACGCGATCCGGCGGGCGCGGGAGAATATCCGCACCCAGGCGTGGGCTGCAAAGGAGTGGTCGCGGATCAGCGCGGTTGCGGAGAAGTGGGTCCGGATGTCCGACGAGCAGATATACGCGCTTGTACCGGCCCGCGGGTCGATCTTCTGCAGCGGGCGCAACGGGAGTCCCTGCTGCAAGGCGGCCTGGCGGTGCGAGGTGGCGCAACCCCGACGGGCTTATTGCGAGGCGTGTGGGCGAGGTTATCCCGAAAACCGGAAGGGATCTCCGTTTCGCGACGACGGACACGGCTTTTACCACGAGGGGAAATGGTTCGCGCCGGTGCCCGTGTGGAACAGCTTTATCGTGAGTATGCTCAGTACCTATTCGTACGGGTCGGGCGGCCCCACGGATAACGCGTTGCTGAATCTGGCCCTTGCGTATGCAATCACCGGCGAGACGCGATTCGGCGAGAAGGCGCTGTTGATCTACGACGCACTGGCTACGCTGGCCCCCACGACGATCGGTCCGCTGGATATTCCCGAGGGTCAGGAGCGGGAGATGGGCCGCATGCACGCGGAGACCTGCCACGTCAACCGGCAGCGCTTCGTGGACATGCAGGCATACGACCTGATCTCCGGTCTTCCCGGAATCGACGAGGTTTCGCCCACTCGGGAGGACGGGCGCACAACCATCCGGGAGAATATCGCCGAGGGCATGCTGGAAGATTACGTGATGACGGAAGGCGGCGGGTACAATCTGCGCGGAGGAAACCTCACGCACTTTCAGAATCACGAACTGGACGGATTCCGGGCGCTGCTGTCCATCGGACTGGCGACGGACAGGCCCGATTTCATCACCTGGGCGGGCAGCGCGTCCAGGGCCTTTCTGGACAATGTGATCGGCAGGGACGGGGGGTACTACGAGAACTCCGAGATGTACGCGTATTTCTCCGGTACGCTGATGCAGGACGTAGCGGAATTGCTGTACCACTACGCTCCCGGCAAGTACCCCTCAGGTGCAGATTTCCCTGAGGCCGATGCGCTGGTGGGGATGAAAAACGCCTTCGATCACCCCCGCCTCGTCCGGCTGTGCCTGGATTACCCGGAGCTGACGCGGGCGTGCGGGCGCATTCCCTCTTATGGAAACACGAACGCGCTGCCCGGCTATCGACCGCCCTCGGAACGCCAGGTGATGCCCACTCACTGGTCGCTGCTGGAGCGGCTCTACGTCAGGAGCGACGACGCGCGGACGAGGCTGAGGGCGAGGGAACTGATGCTGGATCTGTCGGATGGCGCGGCGGAGAACGTCCGCAGCGGCGCCTGGGCGCTGTTCAATTCGGAACCCGGGCCTGCCGGAGAAGATCGGGCCGCGCCGCAATCCGCCTCTTCGTTCGCCGGCCACAAGGGCGTGGTGGTGCTCCGAAGCGGGACAGGAGACCGGTCGCGCGCGCTGGTTGTGCGCGGGGGCGCGAATCTGCTTTCGCAGGACGACCAGCTGGCGGTTTTTCTCTACGACCGGGGCAGGACGGTCATCGAAGACGTGGGTTACGCACTGGCCGGTTCACACGTACACAAGGGATGGGGCATGCGGGCGATCTCCCACGCGATGGTGACCGTGGACGAGGACATTCCCACGTCTCAGGGCTACGAATTCGTGCCGAGCGCGGACCTGGTCGCCTTCGAGGACCTGGGCGACGTGAAGGTCGCGGAATATTCCGCGCCGCTATCGCGGATCCACCAGGGCGCAACCGGGTACCGCCGGGCGCTGGTCTTCTGCGACGTGGACGAGGACGCGTCCTATACGCTTGACCTTTTTCTGGTGGCAGGAGGGCGGATTCACGACTACGCGATGAACGGGCCCAGGTTCTTCGAAGAGGACTCCGGGGCGTATTCGATGGAAGGCGTGACGACGGAGGCGCGCCCCGGAATCTGGACCCTTGCGGCGATGGGGACGGTGGACGGTTCCGAGGAGGCGAACGCGCCTGGAAAGAGCTGGGGGGAACGGATCGGGCCGAACGACCGCATTCAGGGCGTGGCCGAACCGGACGGAAGCCCGCTGCCCTACGGATGGCTGCCGCCTCCCGGAAACGGGTACGCGTTTATCCACGACGTCAGGACCGCCCCGCTGGACAGGGACGCGTACGCTCACTGGCGGTTCGGAGACGTGCGGGACACTGGGTTCGGTATCTGGTTTCCCGCCGACGCCTCGGCGACCCTGTTGGAAGCGAAGGGTCCCGATCTGCGAGGCGCACAGCAGATCCATCGTCTGATCGTTCGAAGGGAAGGCGAGGACCTGAAGAGCATTTTCGTCAGTGTATTCGAAGCGTTTTCCGGTTCGCGCAACGTGGCGGGCGTAAGGGTGCTTGCGCGCGAGGAGGAAGCAGGGAACGCCGCCGTGCGGGTCGAACTGTCGGACGGCCGTCGGGACACCCATTTGTTTTCGAGGCCCGGCCATATGGAACTAAGGGATGGCGACGGGGTACCGATCTCGCTTGAGGGACGGTTCGGCGTCGTTCGCGAACGAAACGGAGAGGTGGCGCTTCACCTTGTGGAAGGGACGCGCCTGCGGTATGGGGGCACCGAAACGCGGCTTTCCCGGAGACGTTTCGACGCGCGGATCATGGAGCTGGATACAGAAGGGGAATCCGTGACGATCGATAGGGGGCTCCCGGACGGTATACCGCTGGAGGGACGCCTCTGCCGGGTGGAATCGGGCGAAGCGGAAACGCCGTATTCTCACAGTTCCGCATATCGGGTTGCCGCCGCAAAGGAAGGGAATAACGCCCGTCTCCTCCTGCATCAGGGGGATCCCCGGCTGGCGCGGGGGACGGTTGTCTCGGTCGAGCCCCCGGACGTTCTGGTCTGCGACGTGCCGCTCGCCTTTGCCTGGGGTTTCAACAACAGCGGGGACAAGGGCGAATATAGAGGAAAGCTGCTGCGGACGGAGGATGGCGCCTTCGCGTCGCGGATCGTCGAACTGCTTGCGTTCAAGAAGATGCGGCTGGAATCGGTTGCAGGGCTGCGGCCGGGCAGCCGGTTCGAAGT
>CAZKDZ010000303.1:0-42646 GCA_964551635.1 uncultured bacterium
AGAAACACCGAAAGGCAGTTTTCAGTCGTCGATGACGGATCGGCATAAATCAGGAATCGATGCCGCTGGAGATTTCACGTGAACCGTTGTCCTGAGTCTGTCGATGGGTCGAAGGGCTGTTGAATGGCGGGCATTTCGACAAGCTCAATGACCACGCGTTAATTGGTTCATTGGACGTCATCAAGCCGCTCTTTGGAGACCCATAATCTGCCCTGAGCCGGCCGAAGAGGCGGCGACGGCTAATGCGGTGGTGGGAACTCACCGCCTTACTCTGTGCGAGCTGTATGAATGAACGAAATCGAGTTTTCCACCGGCGTATGGATCACATTTCCAAAATAGGTTAATTTTACCTTGACATTTCCTAATTAATTCGTCATATTACTAAATACTTAGTAATCGACATCGAAAAGTCCAATGGACGGAAGTGGAAACCCCCTCCACGGGGGCATTGCGGTATCGGACAGGACTCGTAGCACGCAGGGGCGTCCCTTGTGGGCGCCCGCCGGTCGATAGAAGGCCACGCAAATGAACGCAACACGGCGATTGACGACCGGGAATCCGGAAAAAACGAAGGGAGATTTTTATGGCCAAAAGACGCAGGCTGGCCGAGGTCGAGTGGGAGGTGATGGACGGCGTTTGGCAGTTCGAACGTCAGGTCACCGTTCGCGACGTTGTGAATCACCTCTATCCCAACGGCGAAAAGGCCTATACGACCGTGCAGACGATCATGAACATCCTGGCTGAAAAAGGCGTGCTTGATCGGGAAAAGATCGGTCCGGTCAATGTGTACAACCCGGCGGTGTCCCGGGAAGACGTCGCGCAGGCCGAAACGCGAACCCTGGTGTCGCGGATGTTCGAGGGCTCCTTTGGCGCGCTTGCATCATATCTCGTGGATTCGGGCGAGCTTTCGAAGCAAGAACTGGATGGATTGCGCGCATTGATCGAGAAACGGGAGAAAACGAAGGAAGGAGGTCCGCAATGAACGCCTTAGTCAACCTGGCAGAAACGTGGTGGCCCCTCTACGCGGTACACATGGTCGAGATCTCGCTTTTCATTGTTCTGGTGTGGGCGGTGGACCGGTGGCTGACGCTTGAGACGCGGTTTCGATACACGCTTTATCTGCTTGCGCTGGCGAAGGTGTTTGTACCGCCGTTTCTTGCCATTCCGATACCCTCGTTTCTGGATTCTCCAACGGGCGTCGCGGTGGAGGCGGCTGTTTTTTCCGGGGTGGTATCCGACGCTGTCGCTGTCTCTTCCGGGCCACCGACCCCGTTGCCGCTCGCGTTCTATCTGTTCTGTGTCTGGATTCTCTCAGTGTCGGTCTGGACCGGGGTGGCGCTGTGGAAAAACGCGGCATTCCGTCGCACGCTTAAATCGGCGACCCCGATTGACCTGGCAGGCGACGTATCATCGCTGAATGCGCCGCGCAACCTGGAGGTATTTTCCAAATCAGCCCTGCCTTCTCCTATTCTGGTGGGCCTTCTGAAGCCGCGGTTGTTTCTGCCAACGACGTGGTCTTCGTGGTCGTCCGAAGAGCTGCGAGGCGTCGTAAGGCACGAACTGTCGCATTTTGAACGACGCGACATCCACGTGCTCATTCTGCAAGCCATCGCTACGGCCCTTTTCTGTGCAAACCCGCTGATCTGGCTGTTGAACCGCAGGCTGATGCTCCTCCGGGAACTGCGCTGCGACGAAGCGGTGCTGCGGGAAACCAGGCTGACGCCCGCAGAATACGGGCGCCTGCTTCTGGGTTTGGTCGACAGGAGACCTGCACCCCCCGCGCTGACTGTGTTTTTCTCGGATCGGGGAGCGACGCTTCGGAAACGCCTCGAGCACGTCCTCAACTTCAAGGAGGCTGAAATGAAGCGGTCGAAACTGCAGTTGGTTGCGCTCGTTCTCGTCGGCCTGGCCATTGTGCCGCTATCGATCCGAGAGGCATATACGCAGGACGAAAGTAGACCTTCATCGTCAAATACGGCCGAACACGATAAGACTGCCAATCCTGCAAAACTTCTGACCGCCGAGTCTGCAGCTGGTCAGGTTGCCAGTAACGAGGTTGTCTCCGTCGTGTACGACATAGAGGAGGTCGACGAGAAACCACATCCCGTGAAGATTATCGAACCCGAATACCCTGAAGAGGCACGTAGGGGCAAAATGGAAGGTGAATTGCTCCTTAAGATTATCGTCAATGTCGACGGTTCGGTAAGCGAGGTGGCCGTCCTGAAAGGACCTGAGATATTTCACAAAGCCGCTTCGGATGCTGTATTGCAGTGGCGTTTCAGACCGGCGGTACACGAGGGAAGAGTCGTCCCTGTTTCCTTGTCAACACCCGTTCGTTTTTCATCTATACCAGACAACGTCTTAGAATTCTGGTCGGCCGACGTCAAACCGGTACTAAAAAGTCATGTTGAATCAGTTTATCCCGAAAGGGCGCGAAAAGCGGGTGAAGTCGGAAACGTGTTCTTGAGATTCGTCGTAAACGTAGATGGAACGACAAGCTACATCAAAGTCATGAAAGGCAAGGCGGTATTTCACGAAGACGCGATCATTGCCGTTTCGAAATTTCGGTTCACGCCTGCCGAGCACGAAGGGAAGCCGGTCCCAGTGTGGATGACGCACGTGATCAGATTTGGGCGACCCAAACCAAAGGCCATGCCGCCTCCTGACCCAAGTAATGCCGACGGTGAGAAGGTGTTTGATATTTCGTCGGTGGACGTAAAGCCAATCGTCATACATTCCGTTCCACCAGTCTATCCCGAATGGGCACGATTTACCGGAGGGGACAAGGGAGTTGTGAACTTGACGTTCAAAGTCAACGTGGATGGATCAGTGACCGACGTACGCGTCCTAAATGGTCGATCGGTATTTGTCAAATCTGCCGTTGATGCCATTTCACAATTCAGGTTCAAACCTGCCGAACGTGAAGGCGGGCCTGTGGCAGTGTGGATGACGCACCGGATGAGTTTCAACCCTCCCAAACCAAAGGCCACGTCGTCTCCCGCCGCAGGAGAGAAGGTGTTGGAGTTCCAGTCGGTCGACGCAAAGCCCGTCGTCATTCATTCAGTTCAGCCGGTTTATCCCGAGATGGCGAATAATGCGGGCCGGGAGGGAAGCGTGGCTGTGAAGTACAAGGTAAACGTGGATGGTACCGTGAGCGACGTAGACGCATTTGTACTGAAGGGCGGTGAGATATTTCGTAAACCTGCGCTTGATGCAGTTAAACAATTTCTGTACAAACCAACTGAACACGATGGCGAGGCCGTCGCAGTGCGGATGACACACCATTTTGCGTTCGCGCCATCGGAAAACCAGGACGAAGCGGCTACCGACAGTAGCGGTGTTGAAGGCAATGAGGTTTTCGAGATTTCGGATGTCCACGCAATGCCCGTCCTCTTGAACCTGAGTGATGTTCAGCCGGACTACCCGGACGTAGCGAAAACGGCGGGCTTGACAGGCAGAGTTATATTGAAGTTCAAGATCAACGTCGATGGCTCCGTGAGCGACGTACACGTACTCGAAGGCGATGAGATATTTCGCCAGCCCGCGATTGATGCGGTTACTAAGTTCAGGTACAAACCGGCTGAGCGTGACGGCAAATCCGTACCCGTGTGGATGACGCTGCCTTTTTCGTTTGCGCTTCCTGAAGATCAGAATGACACAGTTCCCGAAACCGTCGAGCCCGGCGTCGGGAATTAACGTACAATGGCATGCTTTGGACGTCGGCGCCGGTTTCCAGAGGAAGGCTTCGAAAACTCTTGGAAAAAGGCCGCGCGACCGGGGCGCCTTCGGACCGGCCTGAAAGGCAGGCAGCACGATCAGTCGCTGCGACTCGCCAGCCGGAAAAACAGACTGAAATCGAGCGAAGAACGGCAATGGCTATGTACTATTTCCAAATACGCTGCCGCAGGTATTTCGATCGGCTTATCGGCATATTCGAGACTCCTTTCAGGATGATTGCAATGGTCCAGATCTTGTTGATTTGCACCACTGTTTTGGACGCAACGCCGAATGATTCATCACGAGTTGCAGTTGCCATAGATTTGCTCAACAAGAACTCCTCAGATCGTGAGGTCGCCGCCGCCGCCCTTATCCTCAGCAAAGTTGATGGAGATGCGATAGGATCAGAGGAAGCCGTACGGCTACTCAGGATGAGACTCGATCGGCTCATTGGAGATGGTCAGGAGATGTTGGGTGAGGGTTACAGGTACCTCTTTTGGCGAGCAATATCCCGTAAGGACGTTCCGACGTCTCAACTTCTTTTTCTGTTCAGGGAACTGATCCGGCGTGAACGAAACAACCCCATCGAGACATTCGCCGACGCACCTATCGCATTGATTCTAAGTACGACATATTTCGAAGAAGCCAAATCTGCAGTTTTAAAGGGCATTTGTGGCAGGAACATTACGAACGATCAGGCTTTCCGACTATACGCTGCTTTGGGCAGGATTGCGTTTATTCAGGGACGCCAACAGGAATCCCTGGAGGCTTTCAAGAGGGCGGAGGTGTTCTTACCGAAGGAACGTGATGCTCAATTGATGATGTACCGGCGGGATGCAAAAACACTGGATTATTTCAACGACTACGGCGATGCCAGTCTTGCGACATCGAATCCAGGAAAGGCTCGGACGTTTTGGAAGAAAGCGCTCTCCATCAAAGCACAAAACGGAGAATCCATTCTGCCGTCAGATCCATTGGTTGAACGCCTCGTGACTATTCCGGGATCGCAAAACAGAAAGAAAAGCGACTATCTGGCTGATTTCTTGGAGGTAGAAGAACGGGCCGTCAGACAATCTGATATCCTGGCATCGGAAATTACTGATTCACTTGCCTGCCCCGGTTTTTCCTTAAGAAATTTCCACGGGGACACCGTTTTGTTCGGAGAGCTCACGGGAAAAATCCTCGTCATCAGCTACTGGGCGACTTGGTGTGGACCTTGTGTTCGTGAGCTTCCGGATATCCAGGCCCTTTTCGACAAATATAAGGATGACGGCGACGTCGAAGTCCTCACGATCGCAGCCGATACGGACGCGAGCAAGATCGTACAATGGCTTGAAGAAAGGAACGTCCACGTCCCAGTCTTGTTCGATGACCCACAACAAGAGCTTGATCTTCTCAGAGGACTACCGAAAACAACGTTTGTAGATCAAAATGGCCACATAAGATTTCGGGTCATCGGTTCTCGACATCACCTCGTTGAAGAATTCAGCTGGCGAATCGAGGCATTGAAAGGCCCAGAGAGTTTACGGTGATAGATCAGACGAATAGTATAGAAAAAACGACACATATTATTAGAGATCGCCATTTGGCTTTTGAGTCTTGCGGAAAGGTGATCCTGAGTCGGACACCTCGACGGCTAGAAGTGTCCGATTTGTGTCTTGAATCGGAGGAGCAACGTCCCGGAGAAGGCTGCTGATGGATATCAAGCTGATCATGCACCGAGTTCCAATTTTCGGCTTGCTGTTCTTCGCGGCCCTCTCTCTCTCCTGTTGCGATTCCAGTGTCAAAAAGGACATACGGAATCTTGGTCATAAACGTGTTGGGGTCAGACTTCACGCAGTCGAAGTGCTTTCCCGAAACAGAGACCAGCGTTCAATTGAAGCATTGAACAGCGCGCTCAATGACCCCGACACGCGTGTGCGTCTCAAGGCGATCGAAGTCCTTGGTGCGATTCAGGATCCTAGTTCCGTAGGCCCGTTGCTCTCTAAAATCGACAACCCTGAACCAATCGTCGCACTGGCCGCAATTGAAGCCCTGGGCGCACTGAAAGACCCAAGGGCCGTCGGTCCTCTATCAGATTTGCTGACGAATACGGATCCAAATATTCGGATGTCCGCAGTGACCGCATTGGGAGATATTGGAAGTGTCGGTTGTGTTGAGATCCTCTCCGGATGTCTGAATGACGAAAACAGATTCGTACGCGCAACCGCGATAATTGCGTCAAAAAACGTCGGCGATTCGAGTGCGATCGAATCGCTAACGCAGGCTCTTGTAAGGGAAGTCCACGACAATGCGTTAAGTTCTCTGATCGTCTATGTCTTGGACAGCCTGGACCAAGACTGGGAGAAAGGTGAATCCACCGCACAAGCAATATCGAACTTGGTCTCCGAATTCAAAAACGAAAAACTCACCGAAACGAAACGCCGGAGTATTGCATTGACGTTTGCAAGGATAAATCAACACTGGACGGATGAAAAATGGGCAGAATCACTGAAAGACGATCTTCTTGATTTCCTGAACGACGAAAATCCACTTGTTAGAGAAGCTGCAGCGGAGGGTCTCGGTGAAATGAGCGATGCAGGCTTGCTGGAGACGCTGACCAGTGCCTTGGCGAATGAACCCGACTGGAGCGTCCGTGCCGATTTGGTGTACGCGCTAGGCGAAATAGGTGATGCTCGCGCGCTTGAACCCTTGTGTCAAGCACTCGAAGATTCCATTCGAACTGTTCGATTTGCCGCAGCCGCCGCTCTGGGCAAGATTGGAGACACAAACGCCGTTATTCCCCTGATCAATACATTAGAAAAACACCAAGTCTCCGACGTTCAACCGCCATTGATTGAATTGGTGCTTGAGAGTCCTCAGGATGTTCGAGTTGGGATCGCTCAGGCGTTGGGAGATCTAAAGGATCCGAGGTCCGTAGATACTTTAATAGAACTGACTTTAGGCCGAAGCACTTTTGTCCGCGGCGCTGCAGTTGCGGCGCTAGGAAGAGTTGGAGACCCCAAAGCCGTAATGCCATTAATCGCGGCATTAGTCGATTCTTCGCTCGAGGTTCGGATGGAGGCTGTCTTGGCTTTGGAGAGAATCGGAGATGTTCGTGCTGTACACGCGATTCTGCAGGCGATAATTTCGAAGAGGCTTGAAGTTACGGAGGTTGCCCGCACCCTGGATATCCTGGATCCGCACTGGAGAGAGGCAGAGATTGCGAAGCGCCTGATCGAAGTTGCTCTGCAAGGAATTCGCGATCCGGATCTCGAAACACGAATCCGTGCAGCGGAAGACCTGGGCGAGATCGCAGACAATCGTTCCACCGATTCCTTGATGCAGGAATTGAGAAACCGCAACCTGCCCGTTGTGGCTGGCGCCTACCGGTTCTTTATCCGAAGAAAAGTAAAAGGCAATGAGACCATTCTTATCGACGCTCTAAGGTTTTATGGCGATATGAAGATGGCTACCGCCTTCCTGATGTCTCGTAATACGCGTCTGGTAAATGCAGCCAGAAATTGGGCAAGAAGCAGAAACCTTTCGTTGTTTTCCTGGCCCATCGGAGAGAGCTTAGTCCAATAGTGGCGGTGTCTTTATTCTTGGGAACAACCCTGTGTTGGCCAATGTTCCCGATGCCGTCGAGCCCGGCGTTGGGAATCGACAGGGGAAATTCGACATTTCGCCTTGACAAGATGCCGGAGTTTCCCGTACAATTTACATTGGGGGTGAATCATAACAGCAGGGCTGTGGGATTGATCGAATACGTGAGGTGCGTCGCGGATACACGGGACGGTTTCGGGGTCAGTAGCACGGACACGGGCGAGAAAGGGATCCAACGGGCTTGTCGAGGAAGAGGTAGGGAAGTTCCCGAAAAGGAACAAGGGAAACGAAGGAATCTGAAAAGGAGGCCGAAATGGGTGTTGCTGATGTTGTTATGGGATTGATAAAAAGGGTTAGAAATGGCGAGAGTTCCGAAGACGCGATTCGGAAGCCAGGACAAGATCCCTTTTTGGCTCGGTCTTTGGAAATTGACGAGGAAATACGTACCGGGAGGAATCGTCCATTATCGCCGGAAGAGCAACGGAAGTTTGTTGCGAACATAAGAAGAGGCAAGTAGTGGGCGAGGGCCGGGAGAATCCGCTCCAAAAAGAGTCAGAACTTCCGGAGGAGCCGGAGAGTCGAGAAATTATCCTATACAGGCGCGTTTCGAGGTTTATTGAGCGCAAGTTACAACCGAAAGTTGCAGAGCGTGTTTTGGAAGCGATCGAGAAGCTTAAAGACTCCGTGGAAAGAACTGGGTCTGTTAAGATCCAGGGTCGTCCTGCGAATGACCCTATGTTCAGAATAGAAATGGGAAATTACAGGGTGTTCTACAAGCGGATTAACGGTAATATTCATGTGGTGGATATGGAGAATCGTGGCGAGATATACGACAAGCGTCGCACCAGGATACGTTAAGGCGGTACGATTTAAATTCGGAGACTATTCGCTCAGACACACTTTCTTTCCGTCGTTATTTCATGTAATTGACGGGGATACACGAAATGGGACCAATCATTCAGGCGAAGTTGAATCTGCATCACGATCTATGATCCGGACCAATGCACGTACCGATAGAGGTTCATTAAACAGTTTCTCTTCAGAATCGGGAGATTCCTGATCGTATGCTATGCAGAGAGAGGGAAGAGATCCGAATTTTCAGTAGCACGTCGGCAACCCGCTCATCATCAGATTATAGTAGACCTCCACGCCCGCCCGCAGCTGTTCCAACTCGATCCACTCGTCTGCCGTGTGTCCCTGCGCAATATCGCCCGGTCCAAGGACGACCGCCGGGATCCCCGCACGGCTGAAACTGCTGGCGTCCGTACCATAACCGACGCCGGACAGGCCGTCCGGCAGCCCCATTGAATTCAACACGGTTGCCGCAAAGGCGCCGAACGCGTTCGCTCCGGCCGGGTCCAGCGGGTTGTCCACCATATCGGGCGTTTCCTGAACGACGGTGAGCTCCGGACTTTCAGACCGAAGTTCTTCAAGAACGCGTTCCACCGCTGGAATGACCGTGTCCGGGTCCTCGCCCGGCACCACGCGGCGGTCCACGTGGATCTCGCAGTGTTCCGGAATCATGTTAATCTGGGCGCCGCCGCTGATGAGATTGATGCTGCACTGCGCCCGGCCTGTCAACGGATGTTCTGACGCCAACCGGGCAATATAGCGCTCCTCCAGCGCTTCGATCACCTCCGTCATCATGCGAATGGCGGACCGACCCCGCCCGGGATTCGATGAGTGGGCGGCCACGCCCTCCGTCCGGATCCGCCAGCGTACCACGCCGTTGTGCGCAACCACGGCCTGAAGCCGTGTGGGCTCACCCACGATCACACCCGCCGGCCGCCAGTCCAGGTCCGGCAGCTGCGACGCCACAAACGTACGTACGCCCGTCTTCCCAACCTCTTCGTCCAGGGTGAACAGAATCGCCACGTTGTTCGGACCGCTCCGCCGGCTGTACCGCAATAGCGCCCAGAGCATCGCCGCGCCGGTCCCCTTCGTATCGCACGTACCCCGGCCGTACATTCTCCCGTCCGCAATCCGCCCCTCGAACGGGTCTACCGTCATCCCGTCCACGCTCACCGTATCGAGATGGCTCTCAAACAACAGCCACGGCGCCTTCCTATCCACCTGGTGAGTGACCAGCAGATTGAATCCTTCCCCGGTCGCCGGCAGGCGGCGAGTATCCAGCCCCATCGCCTGAGCCTGCCCCTCCATATACAGAGACAGCGCCCGTTCCGCATCCGGCTTTCCCGAAATCGCCGAATTCACGGTGTCGAATCCCACCATCGACTGAAGAAGGGACTCGCAGGAGTCATGGTAGCCCAGCACCGGCATCTCCCGTCTACCGCCAGCGTTCCTCGAATACGGAAATCGCGGTACGAGCCGCCAGCTTGGACGTCTCCACGCGTTCCCGGTACCCACCCTTCATCGTCATCCCGGTCTCTATCGTGAACGAGGGCCCGTATCTGTTCGCTCCATAGTCCGCCAGATTCAACCCTTCGCCGCGTTCCGCCGCGATCAGCCAGAGTACGCCGCGCTCAGGCGTCTCGAAGAATGGACCCGGCGCGAAACCCTGTGGAGCAAGCCGGGCGCCCGAATCGGAAACGGCCCGAATCATCGAATCAGCCATTCGCTTTTCCCACGTCTCGTCATCGTCATTGCGCTGGTGCCGCGCCGAGAACCAGAAACCGTTGCCGCCATACTCGTGCAGGTCAAGCGTGAGGCCCGGTTTTATCCGCGCCATCAGGTCTCGCGCGCACCGGGACTCAACCGGCGCCCACGGTGTATCGTGAAACCGGTTGATGTGCAATACCTCTCCTTCCGGGCTGACGATCAGGGTATAGGCCCTCTGGCAGGGCGCCGTGCCTTCGATGCCGGCCTCGTTCGAAGGATAGAAAATCCGTCGTCCAAACAGGGGTTCCAGGAATTTCGCCCCTACCTCGAAACGTCCGAGAAGACCCGTTGTAGAATATCCGTACTCGCCGATGATCGCGAGAACCGTCTCTTCCTGTTCGTAGAGTACCTCGCCGCGCGTTTTCAGAAATGTCCGAACATCCTCAACCGAACTCACTTCAGGTTCCTCGCCCACGCTCAGACTCAACGCGTACCCGTACCCGTTCATCCCCATCGGATCGCGACTGGGAATCACGTAGACCTGATGCTCGGTGTCCAATTCCTCCAATAGTCCGAGTGCTGACCCAACGCCCGCCTGTTCTGTGGAATGGCTGCCCGCGCTGATGAAAACGGCCGGTAGCTTCTCTCCCCCGGTCCTCAGACACACCACCGGCGCTTTGTCGGGCGTGCAGCCGAGTATTTCCGGGCGAAAGCCCCTGGCTTCCACGTAACTCAACAGGTCCGAATATCGATCGAAGATCTGCATACTATTCCTCCCCCGTGCATCCATACCGGCAATACGGTGAAAACGGTCTGCGCTTCGTCGTCTCAACTCCTGGGACCTGCCCGGCCCGAGTTCAATATGGTTACCGTCTCGGTGGGAATCGCAGGATAGTCCCGCACGGTTATTGCGTCCTCTGTCGCCGATTCAATCTCGAAACCCGTTTGAGGCGCCTTACCGGCAAGCAGATAGAAGCCGACGACGCCCCCGGGATCGGGTACCGGTTCCGAAAGCAGGAACATCCGGTCTCTCACGGATCGGACGTTCAGCGTCGTACTTGCCGCTGGCAGCGAGATTGACAGATCGCCGCAGGTCAACTCCGTTCCATTCAGGAGATACGCACTGACGGCGCGACCCTGCTCGTCCACCGATGCGAATCCGAATCGACCCGCCAGACTGACGGGACCATATTGGCGCTGCTCCTGGTCCATCGAAGAAATGATATAATCCGTGCGGCCGGCCAACCGGACCTCAATGGCCACTGCACCGGACTCTGGATCGTCTTCGATCAATCGCGCGCCCACCACCGGCGAGTTTCCGGAAATGTGGGGTACGATCAGCGCGACATACCGGCTCGAGAGCGGCATGCCCCCGTCACCAGCCCGATTCTCCGCCAGAATTTGCCCAACGGAGGGCTGTTTCAATTCTTCAGTCGTGAATATCCGCCAACCCGGAGCATCGGCGATCACCATTCGCTGCGGCGTATTGAGCATCATCAGATCCAGATTTACGCCACGATGTTGCCAGGAATACGTCGCCGATTTCTCAGGCGAAATGCCCCGCGGATTCTCCAGCCATTCATCCCAGACATCCGAGAGCTCCTCCGTACCGTACCGGGACGGGTCGGGCACGCCGCCTGCCAGCATTCCGTTGCACTGAAAGCCGTACTGATGGGTTCGCCCACCTCTGACCCGGAAGATGTCGACGACGTAGGTCTGATCCTCCGGCGCGTCCACCAGAACGCAGACACGCTGGTAGATGTCACACTGGGGATAGACGTTTACGCCCGAAGCCTGTACCACCTCGATGCCCGGCGCCAGGCCGAAAAGTTCCAGGTTTGAGCCACATTTGCTCCGCCCCTGATCTTCTTCGTCGACGATGACCAGATTGTGAGAAAGCGTGCTCCGCATCCATCGCTGCCCGCTCCTGCCGTCCGGGAGCCGCTGATCGCTGCCGGAGAAATACCCGCGGTCCGAAGCCATCTCCTCGCCGTGGGCGTACAGGCTCAGACTCAACACATCCTGATGCCGATGACCCGTCTGAACCGTCCACTGATGTTCATTACCGTTCAGGAAGAGGGCAGTGTCGTTCCCGTCTCTGCCCCCACGCAATACCCCCACATGCCAGCCGGGAAACCACTCGGAACGCAGCGGCAACTCTGCCGCGCCCGCGCGAAGATCGGAGGGACGATACCACAACGCAAATTCGCTCCCTTTTCGGGACAATTCCGCACCCTGTAAAACCTCCAGCAACCCTGCGTAAGGGCCGCCGACACGAGCTGCCAATATCTCGACGGAAAGAAGGTCAGCCCCGGCAACATATTGTGTATCTCCAATCACCGGCATCCGGTTTCCCGGGGCCAGCGATCTGACCAGTGAAACCAGTGAGTCATGGAAACGCCCTTTGGAGAACACATCCAGCGAATCGATCCGCTCTCCTTCATCGGGTACGTACCCGGGCGGGTCGCTGTACCCATGCAGCAGGTCGGCCAGTTCGTGCACGTTTGAGAGGTTGTGGGCGGAATAGGACGGACACTCGGCGTAGAAGCCGTCATGGTGGTAGCGCTCATCCAGCATCCGGTGGAAGCCGTCCAGCGCGCGACGGACGCGGTCCGGCTGCCCGAATAGCATCCCCACGCCGGAGCTCAATACAAAGACGGCGGTGCCCTTGTTGGAGAGTGAATTCCAATGCTCCATATCCGCGCAACCGGCCAGGATCAGATCATCCAGAATGCGACGTTCCGTGACTTCATCCAGCACGAGGCGGCCGTCCGGATGGGACGCTTCGCGGACCAGGTCATACGCGACGAGCATCGAGAAGAGCGGCCCGGCGTCGCTCCCTTTCCCGTGCACACGCAGCCGCCCCGCGCCCCAGAATCCGTTGTTCAGCGTGGAATGCGTTTCATATTGATGCAAGCCGTACGCGTGCCGTATCGCACCCGGTGGAAAGCGCCCGCCCGCGGGTCCTCCCGCCAACTCCTCCCCGCCCATATTGGCCGCCACTTCCGCGGGCGGCAGATCGGCGATACTGCCGTCGTACGAATGGTAGAGATAATTCGGATAGACACGGGCGAATCGGCCCAGGATCCAGACCACACGTTCGGCATACCTCGCCTCGCCTGAAACGGCGTACAACTTCGCCAGCGTCAACGCCTGACCCGTTGCCCAGCCCACCTTGCAATCTCGAATATGTCCCGTGAAACTCGTCATCGTGGGACGTTCGCCGAGCCACTTGAGCGCGTGTTTTGCCCTGTCTCCCGGGTCAGCCATTTCGTCAGGCGTCTGGTAATACGTAAAACGCTGCCCCATACGAGGGCATTCCAGAACGCCGGTTTCAGGATACCGCGGATTCGGGTAAACCGTCCCGCAGACACTGCACGAGATTTCATCAGGACGCTCTATGGTCCAGTCGAACCGCCCGCCGCCCATCAGCGACAGCGACCCGACGCAGTGGGGGCAGTTCTGGCCGTAGTGGGTTCCGGGCGTCAACTCCGGAATCAGCGCATCGAAAAAAGCCCGATCCTGCTGCATCGCCAGCGCGACGTCTCTCTCCCATCCTTCCACGATTCCTTTCGCCCAACCATAGCGCGCCACGTTTCGCCGAGCGTTTTCAATATCCTCGGATTTGTACAATGTCCGGGGACCGGCGCACGCGCTCCTGGATGCCGCCATAAGTATCGCGGGAAGGATGAACAGGAACACGAGAATGTGGATTCTCAAGAACCACACGTCGATCATCGCCGACTGCATGCCCGGTATTGCAACCGCCCATGTCATCGACCCCAGACCTGACAGATTCAACTGCCACATGACGATTCCTCCTATGGGTTGCGGCCGTAGAGCGAATCCGCCGTCTTTCCCAATATCCAGGCCCTGTCATCGTCAGCAAGAAAATCCATCGCTTCTTCGATCACGCGGAAACCAACGGCCTCGCCTCGCTGGGGGTCTTCGGGAAATCCCGTACACCCCAGCATCCGGCGGGACCCGAAAGCATCGAATACGGCCTCAACGTACGGATGTACGTCCTCGTGCGGCCACGATTTCGCGGATATCCCGTCGATCCTCGTGGCCTTCACATAGAGATTCGGATACTTCGCGGCCTGGAGCAGGTACCGAAAACTCCCGCCCGGGCCTTCCGAAAGTACGGGCTCACCCAGGTGATCCACAATCACGTTGACCTCGGGAAACCGGTCCAGCATCGGCTCCAGCAAGGGAATCTGATTGCAGCGGCCGAACCATGTGAACGGGACCCCCAGCCTCTTCGCGGTTTCCCATAGCGCCGCCTGATCGTCACGCGACAGCCAGGACGCGTCTTTATCCTTTATTGGATACAGCCGCATCCCCTGCACCCCGTGCTCGCCGTGGAGCCGTTCCAGCTTCCCGGCCGCGCCCGGACTTACGGGGTCGATCAGTGCCACGCCGTGCAGGCGATCGGGAAATCGCCGCATGCAGTCGCACATGTAACTGTTGTCGTACCCGTGATACATGCATTGAATCAACACCGTTCGGTCAATTTTGTTCAGGTCCATATACCGGATGAGATCCTCGACCAGTCCCGGGTATACCGGCCGATGGGTCGACATGTCATCGTTGTGAACAAAGGGCGGCGTACCCATCGTCCACACGTGTACGTGAGAATCGATTCGCACAGGTTCCTCCATTTTGAAAACAAGCCAGGTCTGTTATTTCACCGCGAGTCGTCCAGGACAAGCCTGCACAATGCATCCAGGGTAATCCCTTCCGGACGCATCCCCCTCCGTGCGCAAGCGTCCTGGATCGTTCTGAGGATCAGCTCGAGATTCAGCCGTGCCGGATGTTCGGGATCGAGGTACTCCTGGTCATTGTGGCTGTCCGTTACAATAACAGGAAACCTGGGCTTGTCGACCCGGAAACGATCCAGCACGTCTTCAATTACGGCACGGTGTTCGTACGGATGAGGAACGTAGGACCATTCGAAGCCGCGCTCGCCTGCGTGCCCACGGCGAACCGGCCGGCCGAAAGCCACGGACACCGGCACATTGATGAAATCGCTATCTCCTTCGATCAGGCGACATTTCCGATCGACCCGGTGGGGATAGGGTTCGGCTCCAGTCCATACGCTGTGGTGTCCGGGGAGGACCCGCCCCGGGTTGGACAGGCTGCCCCCGGCAAAGCCCAGGTCTTCCAGAACGCCCGGCGTCTCGTCACTCGCCGAGAAGTAACCGGCCCTGAAATAACTCGGCGGACTGCCGAGCGCGGATTCCCACACCTGCATCGCGTCGCTGATGATCCGTGTCTGTTCTCCGGCGGAATACGCCCCGAGGTCGTACCTGTATTTCCGGTGCCTGAGCTTGTACGGGTGGACATGCAGCCCCGGACATGCGCCGCGGTCCCGAAGATCAAGGAGCAGGTCCGCGTTCTCAACAGCCACTTCGGGATGCGCAAGAAACGTGACGGGATATCCATACCTTGCCGCCGTTTCCGCATATCCGCAGATGGAACGTGCACTCTCCCCGTAGTCCGCCGGACCGCTTCCGGACATCCGGATTGCACAGGGCGCCAAGTCTGAACGGGCGGTCTCGCAGTCCATCGTCAGCAGCACGTAGACCGTCCTCAAGTTGAACCTCGGCCCAACGCGAAACGACTGTTGTACCTCCTGCGCGGCAACAACTGCCTGACTCTATCCGCGCCAATCCAGGTCGATGCTGGTATAGCCACGCGTATATACCTTGAGACGGTCCGGCAAGTTCTCTAAAAACCATCCTCCGGATTGCGGAATTTCCCACGGAACATCGATCCTGTGCCCGCGGTCTCTGAACCCGATGGCGCACGACAGTCTCGGTTCCTGCAGCCGGTTCGGAAACGCGCCATGGTACGTCCGGTGGGCGAATACGATCATATCGCCGCCACCCGCGAACAGTGGCACAAGCCCGGGAATGTCAAAGCCGGCATACGGCCGCTCTTCTTCGCCATCGGGATAAAACGACCGCCTGTCCGACGTCATCCTGAACCCCTCCGGCCCTTCCCAATCTTCCACGTGAGAATCTTCGATGACGCACAAACCTCCGTGAACCGGGCGGGATCCGGTCAGGTAGAACCACTTGCCCGACGGCCAGAGACCGCGATTCAATACGTCGCCCGAATTCCTGATCTTCGTTGAATATCCGCACCAATCCGTATGCCACGATACGGGTTGGGACCCCGGCATCCGGATGATTGCGGCCGAACGATGTACAGTCATCTGTTCAGCGCCGATCAGATGACGATGGATATCCATGAACGGCTCATACTCCAGCAGCGACCATGCGCCCGGTCCGGATTCGATCCACGCGTGGCGCGTACGGCTCTGACCCGCCGCAAGCGCGCCGTCCGGATCGGTTCCGACCCACACCGCCTGCTTGAGCTTCTCGACCCGTTCCGGCGGCAGCACGTCTTTGATGACTGCAAACCCGTGCGCCTCCAGGCACTCGCTCATTGCATCCAGATGCGCGACGTCAAACTCGTACTGATATCCCGTGTCCGGCTTCCGGATGTGTGTGTAATCATCCATCGCTGTATCGCTTTCGTTTAACGTCCATTACGCCATGGCGGGTTTCCATCCGGCCGCCGAACCGTCGCGCGGCGACGGAGATTCGTCGGGTCGATATAACGGACTGACCGCCTCTCAGTCCCCGACGGCGGTCCGCATCGTTGGATCTTGCGAACCCAGAAAGTGGTCCAGCGTATTCCGGGTTGCCGGCCGGGTACGGAAGTCGGCGATCCACGGTTCGCGAAACCAGGCCTGCTTCTCCCGCGGCAATCCGCCCAGGACTTCGGGCGGCACGTTCAGCCGGTGCCAGTGGGTTGCCAGGTGCGAATAGGCGTGCAGCACGGCGATGCGCGGCCTGTCGCTGGTCCACTCCGGTCCCACGTGACACACGTTCTCTGTGAAGAATACGGCGCTTCCGGCGGGGCATCCATATCCCATCAGGAACGGGCTTCGCTTTCCCGGCTCCATGGAAAGGTGATCCGGATGCATGTCAAAATTCGCCTTATGGCTGCCGACGATGAAATGCGTGCCCCCGTCCTCCGGCCGCACTTCCGCCAGCTCAAAGACCACGCGTACCATCCCCGCGTGAATCCGCCCGTTCTGGCAACGGTATCCGAATATCGGATCGATCTGGCCGGGCCCGCCGCCGTGGAGCCCCCCGCCGTGGGACTCCCCCTTTTTTCGCCAGACGCAATAACAACCTTCCATCCGGACCTTGGGCCCGATAATCTCATGCAGGACCTCCACGACCTTCGGATGATCGATCAGTATGCTCGACGGACCTCCCGGCACTGTACGATGTTCGGGCGGCAGTGCGCCCGGATCGTGGACGATGCGATCGATTTGCCGGACGATGGATTCAATCTCATCCCGACTCAGAATGGCGGGTCGCACCAGAAAGCCCGTCAGATCAAACCTGAACTTCTCTTCATCCGTCATACCCATTTCAATTCCTCCGGAGTAGGATTCGCCTTCAGCCCGACCTACCGAAATATATGCAAACGCCTTTTGCGCGCAAACGCCCTTCGAAGGGACACGACAGGGGACCGGAAAAACCTCACGGAAACGGACGCAGATATTATCTTGTCCTCGGATGGCAATGTGTCAGGAGTAGCGTTAAGGTACAAAGGAGGCGGCAGCATGGGAAAATCTGAAATGCGACAGTGGATCCACCCGGCCGGATTCGTGGATGCGGCAACTCTCGAGGAGATCAAGCAGAAGGTCCGACGCCACGACTGGGCAAAGAAAGCCGTGGAGGCGTTGCGCGCGAGTGTGCAGCCGTGGCTCGGGCAGTCGCTCGAACGAATCGAAACGCTGATGCCGAAACGGAAAATGCAGGTCTACTGGCTGATGATCTGTCCGGTCTGCCAGGAAAGACTCCGGTTCGAACCGTTCAACGACTGTGAAGCCAGGTGCCACCGGTGCGACGTTGCCCACGCGCTGAATCAGCAGTCCACTGCGGTACATCTTACGGGGAAATACTCCGGGACCCTGTACGAAGGCTGGGGCTGCTCCTACATCCAGGCGATGGCGACCACGGCCCAACACCTCGCGCTGCTGCATGCATTGGGCGCAGACCGCTCATACGCCGAAAGGAGCGCGGGCATTCTGAATCTCTTTGCGAAACACATTCAATCCCTGCCCGTGCAGGGGAGCGGCACCCAGCATGTGATCTGGACCTACAACATGGAGGGCGACTGCGTTATCGTTCTTGCGCTGTCGGAAGCATATGAACTGCTCAGGTTAAAGGAAGGCCTCTTCACCGCTGAGGAACACCTGCGAATCCGGCAGGACCTGCTCCGGCACTGGGCGGACGCGGTCTTCCGTGTTGAAGAGGAAAGCAGCCCGCGCCACAACGGGATGTTCGCCTATCTCAGTTCAGTCGCCATGGTCGGTTGTGCCATCGAGAGCACGGATTACGTGGACTGGGCGTTCGGCCACCGGGACTACGCTTCCGAACGGCGCCCAAACCACCGCGGCATCCGCTGGCTGACGCGCAACAACTATCTGGCGGATGGGGGATTCTGGGGGCTGTGCAGCGCGTACCATCTCTACGCTCTCGGCCCGAACTGCCGCGCGCTCGTACTCGGCCACAGGCTCTCGCGTCAGATGCCGTACCTGTTCCCGCCGCAAATCTACGACGAACTGGATCCCGGGAACAGCAGTTACCGGACCGTGCGCCGCGCCATTAAATGGTTTGCCGCCCAGACGTTTCCGGACCTGTCCGTAGCGCCGACGGGAGACATGGGAGGGCGCGCCAGCCTCGCCAGCTATCCGCTGACAGCCGAAATCGGATATCGCTACCTGGACATCGACGAAACGGGCTCGTACCGTGTGCTTCGGGAGGGGGACAGAGGGCTGACGGGACTCCTGTTCGGCGCGGAAGGCATCGTAGAAAAACCGGTGCCGTACCAGAGCGCCAATCTCTCCAGCGGATACGTGGCATTGAAACGGGAAGCCGGCGGGAACCGCCTGTACGCGGGACTGAACGCGCTTCTGCCGGGCTCGGGACACGCACACGCGGACCGGCTGAACTTGATCACCTACTCACACGACCGGATGCTCACCGGCGAGAAGCGCACCCGTTACGAAGACCCCGATCAGCGAATCTACAGCGGCGCTTCATACGCCCACAATACGGTCACCGTCGACGAGAAATCACAGGTGCATGGAAACCAGCTGCGGCATGACCAGATCCCGCACGTCCACACGTTCGTCGATCTCCCCGCGGGTCAGGTGGCAGAAGCCCACGGCGACCATGTGTATGCGCAGACCGGGGTCTACCGTCGCATCCTGATCCAGTTCGACGAGTACCTGCTGGATATCTTCCGCGTACGGGGTGGAAACATACACGACTGGTTCTATCACGGCATCGGGGAGGAGCCGCGGATCAGCCTTGCGATGAAGGAGAAAACCGGGTTCGAACCGGCGGATTACGTCATGCGAGGCCAGTCCGGTTATCGTGAGGGGCTTGCACTGGAGACGTTCAAGGCAACATGGCGGGTACCCACGGAACCTGATTCCGGAAACGGGGCCAGCCGGAAAGACGCGTTTAACCAGGTGACGGTGTCGGGTTCGCCCGGGCAGACTGCCTTTCTGCTGAACACCTATCCCGATCCGGGAAGGCACAGCCTGATGGTTCGCCATCGAAAGTCAGACGCGCCCTTTGTGGCCGTCCACGAGGCCTACATCGAAAAACCGGTTGTCTCCGACGTCCGGATGCTTCCGGGAGATGCCGCCGCGGTTGTCCATATCGCACACGCCGGCGGCTGCTGGCGGCAGGCGATTTACGGGAGCGGATCGGGGCCGGACGGGCTGATGCTGGCCGGGCGCTTCGCATCGGTTTGCCGCAACGCTTCCGGACAGCCCCGCAGCATCGTCCTGGTCCACGCGACGGAATTCAACTGCCGCGGAATCCGCATGCAATCGGGGCGGCCCGTGACACTGTCGGCGATTTTCGAGGATGACACGATCCGAATGGTCTCCTGTCCTCCGGTGGCGTACGAGACGCTGGAAGGCCGACCTGTATACAATTCCGGCCATGATGTCGACGTTTGTATCGAACTCGCGCCGGACGAAACCCGAGCGGGCAGAAAAATAGAAGCCCGGCTGCCTGGGCAGTCCGGTACTGGACCCGTTCCCGTCGAGCTGTCGCGATAACAGGGGTCGGCAGTTGAATCACCCGTCGTGAACAGCCGGAATCGGCGACACCGGGCAGAACGAACGGGTGTTTACTTCCGACTCCCACTGGCGTCCGCGATCTTCGGGCTGCCCGGTCCCACCGCATTCCGCACCGCATAGTAGTCTTCGCGTGACAGGCGCTTCCCCGCCGATCCCACGGCTTCGGCAATCTGATCCGGGGTCTTGATTCCACAGATCGCCACGTGAATCGCCGGATGCATCAGGGTAGCGGACAACACCAACTGGTAAATCGTCAGTTCGTTGCGTTGGGCGATCGGCTCCAGGCTCCGCACCTTCGCACACAATTCCCTGAACCGGTCTCCCTGAAAATCGGGATGGTTCAGCCGGAAATCGTCGAACGTCTCGCCTCCGGTGTACTTCCCGCTCAGCAACCCCTTGTGCATGGGCGAATAGATCATCACGCCGACGTTCTCCGATTGGCACCAGGGCAACAGATCGTTCTCTCCGGCCGGATCGATCAGGCTGTACGGAGGCTGGACGACGTCGTACCTGCCGAAACGGCGCTGCGCCCGGCATTGTTCCACCGTATGGTTGCTGAGCCCGTAACACCGGATCTTGCCCTGATCCCGAAGTCTTTCCAGCGTTCCGGCGATATCGGAAAGCGGCGTCAACGGGTCGTACATGTGCAGCAGATACAGGTCGATTGTATCAACCCCCATCCGTTCGAGCGACACCTCGCACCGCGCCGTGATGTGTTCGGGCGAAAGGTCGGGATACCGGGAGCCGTCGGGATTGAAATGGTTGAACACCTTGGTTGCCAGCACGAGTTCATCCCTCGGCAGATCCCTTACGACCTCACCCAGAACCGTTTCGGCATAGCCATCGCCGTAGGCTTCCGCCGTATCGAAAAAGTTGATCCCGCGATCGAACGCGAACTTCATCGCGGCCATCGCATCGTCCTTCGATTGAGGACCCCAGAATCGGGGACTGAGCTGCCATGTGCCGACGGCGATCGGAGATACCGACAGGCCGCTTTCCCCAAGCACGACACGGTCCATTGCAATTCCTCCCATGGTCAACGTGTGTTCCGGTTCTTCGACGCGAAACCCGCGCAGAGCATGACGCACCCGTTGCTAGTCGGCCTCGCCTGCAGAGCGACTTTATCAACGGACTGCGAGCCCCAGTCCTCTCAGGTCTGCGACCGTGTTGCTCTCCTCCGCCTCGTACAGTTTCCATATTACCTTCAGTCCCTCGAGGCTGGATACGGGGTCGGTCAGCGGTTTCCGGCCGGTCTCGATACAATCGATAAAGTGAGCCATCTCCACTTCCGTAGGCTTGGCGTGTTTTTCTTCCATCAATACGATTTCCCGCTGCCCGGGATCGTGCTCGCCGGGTACGTGTTTTTCAACGTCGCCCAGGTACGTCACCCGCCCCGTGGCCAGGTGCAGCTCCACCATCCCCTTCTCACAGTGCGCGTGAAAGGAGTAACCGAGCCGGGTGCCTCGAGCCCCCCACGTGCCGAAATGATAGCCCAGGATGCCGCCTTCGAACTCCAGGCACACGTTGCTGGTTCCCTCCCGCTCCATCCACGGCGTACCTCGATTGGTTCCCAGATGCACGCCCTTCACCGGCCTGCCCAGCATCCACAACATCAGATCGACATAGTGACAGCCATGGCTGAAGAACTGACCCCCGCCAAGCGTGTCCGCCCGGCAGTGCCAGCTTTCCGGTCCACGCTGCGTATGCTGCTCGGTCCAGATCGACAGTTGGAAGACCTCGCCGAAGGTCCTGTTATCCACCACTTCCTTGAACTTCAGTATCAGGGGATGAAACCGCATGCAATAGGCCACCATCAGGACACGGTCGTTCCGCTGCGCGGCTTCGATCATTTCCAGGCACTCCCGCTCGCTGTTCGCCATCGGCTTTTCCACCAGCACGTGCTTGCCCGCATCCAGACAACGCACCGTTACCGGATGGTGAAGATGATGCGGAAGCACCACGAGAACGGCGTCGACATGATCCAGGACCTCCTCAAAATCGGCCGCAACCACGGGGTCATTGGGAAAGTGTTCGGCGACAGCCCGGGCCCGCGCGAGATCGATATCCACCACGGCCGCAATCTCCACCCTGTGAAGCACCTCACTCATCCGGCTGGCATGGGACCGGGCCATGCCTCCGCATCCGATTATACCCACCCTCGTTCTCTCTGGCATTTCCTTTCCTCCATTTCTGTTCTACCGGATTCCTATGCCTCCTGATCCAAAAGGCATGTCTTCACACAATAATTCACGATCCCTGTCCGTTAACGCATTACACCGGAATCCATTCCGGGTTGTCACGGTGCCGCCGTGCTGCGGTTTTTACGAACCTTGCCCGTCTTCCCATTCGAAAACCACTTTTCCCGTCTCCCCATGATCGAAGATTTCAAATGCTTCCCGGGCCTGCTCAATGTGAAAGCGATGGGTCACGATTTCGTCCAGCGGCACCCGGTGGGTCTGCAGAAAGGCGACGGCATCGAAATAGGCCCCCATCGAATACACCGAGTTGCCTTTGAGCGTCAGTTCCTTTCGAAGAATATCCGAAAAGTCAATCTCCAGCGAGGGCGCGCCGGCGCCCACGTAGACCAGCGTCCCGTGCAATCCCGCGACAGCCGCCGCCTGCGTGCGCGCGAGACCGCTCCCGGAGCATTCAACGACCCCGGCCGCTCCATCTCCACCTGTCAGATCCCTGACCGCCGCAACCGGGTCAATCTCCTTTGCGTTGATTGCAACCCCGCCGCCGATGCGGTCCGCAAGGTCGATCCTGTAGGGACTGATGTCCACGCCGAACGTCCTGTATCCCATCGCCTCGCCCATCAGCAGCGTCGTCAGTCCCACCGGACCCAGTCCAAATACCACGAGCGGATCGCCGTGACGTTTCGAAACCTTGCTCACGGCGGAAAAGGCCGTCCCCGCGGTACATGCCAACTGGGTCCCGACGGCAAAGGAGACATTGTCGGGCAACGGCATGCAGTATCTTGCGTCCGTGACCATATAATCCGCGTGAGACCCGTCGCGAGTCCTGCCGAATGCGCCCTGTCCCGAACAGAACACAGGCGTTCCGGAGAGACAGACCGCGCAATGACCGCACCCGACCGTGTGATAGACGCAGACCCTGTCGCCTTCGGACACATTAACCACGTCCTTGCCGACTTCGGCCACGACTCCCGCCGGCTCGTGTCCGGAAATCATGCCCTGCCGCTCACTCGCCCACTCCCGGCTGCTATGGTACTTGTGCAGGTCGCTTCCACACAGTCCTGCGACCCTCATTTCAATGACTACCTGTCCGGAACCCGGTTTCGGCCGATCGAATTCCCTGACTTCCACTTCGCTCTCGCCAAGATAGACCACGCCCCTCATATCCTCATCTCCCACCGACTGGATGCCATTGTGAATTCATCCGATTCCGTCCCGGGCCGACGACCTCCGTTGTACGCTTCCACGGCCCGCATTTCGACACAGGGCGACAGTCTGCAATTGGATTCGCCTGTTTGATTCCCTATCTTATCAGCCCGTTGAAAAAGCCCATCCGGGCTGCGGCTCAACGTACGTATTTTTCCGGGTAACGGGATCAAGTACCGGCGTCCGGTCGCTTCAGCCATGATACTGCGAACCATGATCCATTGCAAGGAGACATTGCAATGGAATACCGCCAGGCCGGGCGAATTCCGCAGGCGCAGCCGGATCCCTTCCAACCCGCTCGGGACCCATGAACCATACAATCCCCTTAGCCGGTACGCTATCCAACGTCGCGCCGTCGCGCATCCGGGAACTGGCCGACTACGTATTCGGGATGGATGGCGTCTACAGATTGCACTTTGGCGAATCCGATATGCCCACGCCCCGGTACATCAAGGACGCGGCTGTGCAGGCACTGGACGAGGGATATACGTTCTATACCGAAAACGCGGGGCTGCCCGGACTTCGGGAGGCGCTGGCCTCAAAATACGCCGACATTCACGGCGTGAACATCGCACCCGGCGAAGTCCTCATCACCGCATCGGGCGTCCAGGCCCTCAACGTCTCAATCCGCTGCGTGATCGATCCCGGAGACGAAGCCATCGTCCTTACGCCGAACTGGCCCAATGCGTCGGCCATTGTCAACCTCTTCGGCGGCAACGCGATTGAGATTCCGTTTGTCAGGGCCGGGAATCGCTCCACAATCGACTTCAACGCGCTGCAATCCGCCATCAGCCCAAAAACAAAGCTGCTCGCCTATACTTCGCCATCCAACCCGCTGGGCTGGGTCGCCTCGATCGAGGAGCAGCGGAGACTTCTGCATTTCTGCCGCCGCAACGACCTCTGGCTTCTTTCGGACGAAGTCTACGAGCACATCTGCTACACCGGACACGTCGCGCCATCCATTCTGAGGCTGTGCGACCGGCACGACGCCGTCATCGTGGTACAGTCCTTCTCCAAGACCTTTCGAATGACCGGGTGGCGCCTGGGCTGGGTGGTCTCGCGCCCCGACCTGGTTGACCGGGCCTCTCAACTCAATGAATTTATCGTATCGCACGCCCCGGCGATGGTCCAGCGCGCGGGTGAGATCGCGCTTCGCCGCGGGGAATCGAACATCCGCAGGATGGTCGAAACCTATCGCGAAAGGATTTCCTTCTGCTACGAAGCTCTGATTTCGACCCGTGGGGTCTCGGTGGGTCCGCCGGAGGGCGCCTTCTACCTCTTTCCCAGGATTGAAGGCGTCAGAGATTCATTTGCGTTTGCGCTCGATCTGCTCAGATTGCACAAAGTTTCGGTGGCGCCGGGCGTCGCCTTCGGTATCGGCGGCGAGGGATCGGTACGACTCTGCTGCGCGTCAGACCCATCCGTACTCGAACCCGCATTGGAACGCTTCTGTCGATATGTGGAACAACGATGAAGACTCGATACGCCAGCGGAAAATCTGCAGGTAGCGAAGCAATTGCGAACAGGAGAAGCTCATGTCTGAAACAGTACTGTCCGAACCGCAACATTCAGTGAGGGTAGAACGCAACATACCCATAAGAATGCGAGACGGCGTCGTCCTTCGAGCCGACGTCTACCGGCCCGAACACGATGGGAGATATCCTGTCATCGTGGAACGGGTGGCTTACGAACTCGTGAGCCGGTGCACGTCGAACGGTGAGTTCTTCGCGAGCCGGGGATACGTCTTCGTTGGTCAGAACGTTCGGGGCACGTTCGCCTCCGAGGGCGAGTGGCATCCCTTCCGGGATGACGGCTGGGGCGCCAACCGCGACGGCTACGAAACCATCGAATGGGCCGGAACGCAGCCCTGGTCCAACGGCAAGGTGGGGATGGCCGACGGCTCCTACTCCGGATTCTCTCAGTACATGGTCGCCCCTACCCGGCCTCCGCACCTGACGTCGCTCTATGTGCGGCAGGGCGGAGCGGACTATTACAGCGGCTTCTGGTACCGTTACGGCGCCTACTCTCTCCCCTTTCAGAAATGGGCGATGCAGACGTTGCTGGCCCAACTGAATCACGAGAGCGCTCCACAGGGTCTGGAGGCCGCGACGGCGCGCCTGGAGAGTGCCCTCGATGAATATGACGATTGGGAGCGGCACCTTCCGTTAAAGTCTTTCCCGCCCCTGGAAGGACTGATCGATTGGTACTTCGAATACCTGGATCACCCGGAAGACGGTCCCTACTGGTGGCCCACCAACATCAGCTCGAAATTCGGCGATATTGACACGCCCATGCTGCATTTCGGCGCATGGTTCGACGTCTTCCTGGACGGTACGCTACAGGCCTTCCAGGGAATCCGAAAAAACGGTCGAACACGGGCCTGCCGGCAAGGGCAACGCCTGCTCATCGGACCCTGGATCCATGGTCCGGGCAACGCCGCCAAACGCGTCGTCGGCGAAATCGACTTCGGGCCTGAGGCCGCGT
Source organism: uncultured bacterium (assembly GCA_964551635.1). Taxonomy (GTDB): domain Bacteria; phylum Latescibacterota; class UBA2968; order UBA2968; genus JAAXHE01. Next base: position 25,936 of record CAZKDZ010000303.1, read on the forward strand.
TCGACATGAATGCGCACCGTCTGCAGTGGTACGATTACTGGCTGAAGGGAATAGACAACGGAACGATGGATGGGCCGCCGGTTCGCATTTTCCTGATGGGCAGGAACGAGTGGCTGGACCTGGACGACTGGCCGCCGCCGGGCATTACGTACCGCTCCGCTTATCTGCGGGAGGGTTCCGGGAAAGACGAAAACTCGCTCAACAACGGCAGGCTGACCTTCGAACCGCCCGCTGCGGCGGAACATCCGGACAGCTTTGCGTACGATCCGGGCGACCCTGTGCCCGGTCTGCGCTTCTATCCCACGCTCGGGCCGGTGGACCACCGGCATCTTGAAGGCGGCATGCTCACCTATACGTCGGCGGTGCTGAAGGATGACCTGACTGTCATCGGACCCGTCAGAGCCATCCTGCACGCCCTGTCCTCCGCACCGGATACGGATTGGGTGGTCCGGCTGTGCGACGTCTGGCCGGACGGTCGTTCCATGCCCGTCTGCGACGGCATCCTGAGGGCGCGATTCCGCGACTCGGTGCAACACACGAAGCTACTGACGCCAGGCAACATCTACAGGTTTGAGATCGACATGTCCGCCACGGCGCAAGTGTTCCAATCCGGGCACCGCCTGCGCATAGAAATCACAAGCAGCGATTTCCCACGATACGATCGAAACCTGAATACCGGGGGACCCTTCGGCGAAGAGGCCGCCGGCCGGATCGCCGTCAACACCGTCTTTCACGACACGGAACGGCCGTCGTACGTCGTCCTGCCTGTATTGGGAGACTAACCTTGATACAAAATAGACAACCGTAAATTTACCACAAAAAGCACAAAACGCACAGAAGGTGACGGTGCGAAAACGGGGGATCGAGGGCGTTCAACCGGCAAAAAACCGCCCTGCGCGGGCACGCTGTATTGATTGAAACAGCCTCCCTGCAGGGCCCGCGGATCGAACAGCGTCTTTCGCAACTCATGCTTCCGGAAAGACATTACACCCCGGAGGCGCCTTCCAGTAATCCGACAGATCGTGGTCTACCGCGCCGGCCCACCGCCGCAACACCCGCCTCCCCTCGGCCCGTCGTTGCAGTTTCGGTCCGATCGCGCCCCCGCACCATCCCTCCATGACCCGATCCAGGAGCCCCCGCTTCACCTCCGCGTACGCTGGGTCTCCCGCCAGGTCCCTGAATTCATCAGGATCGTCTTCCAGATTGAACAACTGCGGTTCGTCAAATCCATGGTAGTGGTTCAATTTCCATGGACCCTGGCGGACCATCCGGCCCGGCGGTTCGTCTGCGCCGCCGTAATTCTCGGACAACACCTCATCCGACCAACCCGGCGCCCGTCCGTCGCCTTCGAGAAAACACCTGAGGCTTCGGCCCGCAACCTCCGGCAGCGGATCACCGCCGGCCAGATCGATCAGCGTGGGGCCGACGTCCAGCAGGCTTGTCAAGGCGTCCACTCGCCGGCCTTCTCCGAATCGCCCCGGAAACGACATAATCATCGGCACGCCGGCGGACCCCTCGTAAAAACTGCTCTTCCACCACATCCCGTGCTCGCCGGCCATTTCCCCGTGGTCCGAGAGGTAGATCACCACGGTGTTGTCCGAGAACGACGTTGACGCCAGCGTCTCCAGCAACCGTCCGATCAGATCATCCAGGAACGTGACAAGCCCGTAGTAGGCCGCTCGCGCCCTGCGCACCGCGTCATCGTCCAATCCGTTGACGCCGCGTTTTTCGCGCCAGAGGCGTATCGCCGGATGCAGCCCGTCCGGATAGCTCTCCGGTACAGCAGGCAGCTCCACACGATCGTAGTATTCCCGGTATAAATCCCCGGGACAGATAAACGGACAATGCGGCAGCACATACCCCGTTACCAGGCAAAACGGACGCTCAATGCCGGACCGGTCGCGGTTTTCGAGAAACTCACGACACGCCCCGGTCACCGCCACGTCGTAAGCCTGGTAGGCCGTGCGTCCCGGTCCGGAAATCTCGACAGAATGACGGGACTGGCCGGTCGTTCCGGTGGGGATATGCCCCAGATCGGGGCCCGGTCCACCCGGCAGCGGCCCCGACAAGTCTCCGATGATGCGTCTTTCGAATCCGTGACGCTGATCCGTCCCGACAAAGTGCATCCTGCCGCCCAGGACTGTCTCGTATCCCGCCAGCCCCAGACCGTGTGCAAACGTGGGAATGTCCGATCTCAAAAAACAGGAATTGGACCACACCTCGATGTCAGACGCCTGTTTTCCCGTAAGAAACGTCATCCGCGACGGCACGCAGAGCGGCGCCGCGCAATAGGTATTTTCGAACAGCACGCCCCGCCCGGCCAGCGCGTCCAGGTTAGGCGTTCGGGCGATTCGATCCCCGGCACAGCCCATATACCTCCGGTTGTGCTGGTCCGACATGATCACCAGAAAATTGGGTTGGTCCGGCAAGACAGTCTCCCTTTCCTCCAGTACATCGGTCATGTGGGTCTTTTCGTGCCGTCCGCTCAGGGACTTCCCGGTCCCGTGAGCGTTACCAGCCTGATACGATGGTTGTACGTGTCGGCTATGTAGAGGAGTCCGCTTGCCTCATCAAACGCGATGCCCGCCGGCCGGTTCAATGCAGCGGACTGCGCGGGACCTCCGTCTCCGCTGAACCCCGGTTGCCCGTTACCGGCTACCGTCGCGATTATTCCGGAATCCAGGTCGATCGCCCGGATGCGATGGTTCATCTCGTCGGCGATGTACAGCCGCCCATCGGGGCCGAACTGAAGGTCACGCGGGTTGTTCAAGTTTGCCTGCATTGCCGGATCGCCGTCCCCGCTGAATCCGGCGACTCCCGTGCCCGCGACCGTGTCGATCCGATCCCTTTCGAAGTCCACGCGCCGAATACGCTGGTTGAGCGTGTCGGAAATATAGAGGTTTCCATCGGGACCCAGAGCCAATCCTCCCGCCGGACGGGGATTGTTGCCTGCAGGGAGGTTCAGCTGCGCCAGACGGGGGGGGCCGCCGTCCCCGCTGAATCCGGCCGTGCCCGTTCCCACCACCGTGGTAATGACGCTGCCGGCATCGATCTTCCTTACCCTCAGGTTACGCTGATCCAGGACATACAGCGTGTTGTCGGGAGCAAGCACCGTCTGCGAAGGATGGTTCAGGAGCGCGTCCTCCGCGGCGGCGCCGTCGCCGGAAAACCCCGGCGTGTCTCCCAGAAACACCCGTACCCTGCCGCTGACGGGATCGAAAATCCGCAGCTTGTGGTTTCGCCAGGCCGTGAGCAGATAAGCCCCGCCCGACAGCTGGATGAGATGCGTGGGATGGCTCAGATTGACGGACCTTCCGGGCGCGCCCGGCGGGATACGCTCGGACTGCGCGTAGGATCCGTCGCCCATGAATCCGCTTCCGATTGCCGTCTCCAGCGTGCTGTCGCCTATGGCCGCACGGCGCACGCGATGGTTGGCCCAATCCAGAACATAAACCCGGCCCTCATGCGTAACCATTACATCCACGGGCCAGTAAAACGTCGACAGCAGCAATACGTTGCCGTCTCCGTCCCAACCCGCGTCCCCGGTGCCCGCCCACGTGCAAATCGTCCCCGGCGTATCCGAACATAGCGAAGGCGGTGCAACCGGTTCCTCGTCATCGTCGGATTCGACCGGGTTGTCGTCACCGCAAGCCGAAAGAAGAAATGCCAGCAACCCGATGACAAACCATAACCTGCGCCGCCGCAATCTATCTGTCTCGATCTGCATCTCTGCTTCCCAATACATCCTGCCTCATTTCACCGGCCTTCTCAATTCGGATGCCTCCTCTCGTCGCGGGCGTTGCTCGCGGCCCGTCGCCGAAACCGTCAGAAATCGCTCGCACACCGGAATCCGAACTGTTCATCCGTGGCGAACGGCGCATCGAACCACCGTGTGGTCGTGTCGGCGAGGTCACGAAATGCCCACGACCCTCCGCGCAGTACACGGTTAGCACCCGTCTCACCGCCTTTGGGGTTTTCTCTTGGAGAATCCCGATAATAAAACGGATCGAACCAATCTTCGCACCACTCCCAGGCATTCCCTGACATATGATGGGCGCCGTATGGGCTTACACCCTTCGGGTAGCTGTCAACATCCACCGTACGTCCTACAAAATGGTCGATATTCGCGTGTTCAGGGGTGGGCGTGGCCGTACCCCAGGGGTAGGGTCGCTTGTCCGTGCCACGTGCCGCCTTCTCCCACTCCGCTTCCGTGGGAAGGCGCATTCCGGCCCATTCGCAATAGGCTCTAGCGCCGAACCAGGTCACGTTCGTTACCGCCCGATTGGCGAGGTAGTACGCCTTCAGCACGTACTCATCCTTGATGGTACGCCCCAGGTCCTCGCTTCCCCCGTCATCGTCCCCTTCGCGCCCGGCCAGAACGTCTATCGAAATCCTTATATCGGCTCTTCTTGATTCCAGATCGTAGAGTACGTTGTCGTCCGGGTCCCGGTTGCGATTCACCGCATTCTCGTAAGCGATATCCTCGTCCGTCTGCCAGGGCGCCGTGCGGCCAACCGTCCTTGTGTTCCGGCTTCTGTCATTCAGAAAGGCGATGAATTGCGCGTTGTTTACCTCATATTTGTCTATCTTGTACTCGTCCAGGTAAACTACGTGCGGAGGCGCGTCAGGTACCAACCCCTGGTTGGTACCCATAACGAAATCTCCTGCGGGAACATCAAGAAGCTCATGCTTTACAATAGGAACCACAGGTCCATCAACCACGATCTGCCCGAAAAAGGATGCGAAAATCAAAAAGTCGGGCAGGTCCACCGCGCGGCTGCCGTCCAGATCGTATATCGGGTCGTCCGACTGATAAGCCCTCGCAAACAGGACAAAGTCGGTCAGATCAATGCTTCCATTGCCGTCGAAGTCCACATCCTCGATCGTAACCCTGTCCGCCCACGCACGCGCCGGGCCAAATGCGAGGATGAAAAAGAGTGAAAAATAGAATAACACACGCGTCATGTGCCCATTCTCCTTCACCGGCGTCTTTCCCCATATCGTCCGTTTCCTGGCCACGGGTTATTTCTGCACGACAAACGTGGTTTCCTTCTCAAAGGAATTTCCACTGTTCAGATCCGTTACCCTTACGATGAGGTAGTGCCGTCCCGATCGTGCCTCTCCGAGTTCCAGTTCGGTATATGCCACTTCAGACTCCTGCACGCCAAGTTGTTCATATCCGATCGCCACACCCTGCTTTTTCGACCTCCCCGTAAGCGTCTGCGCCAGCCTCGACAGCACGCCGCCCGCTTTTGGCCCCATGGTGTACTCGACCCGGTATTGGGTCTGGCCGAACTCATCACGCTTCAGATTGTATATCTCGTAATAGACAAACACATTCTGTCCGGTCCCGAAGGTTCGAGACGGCATCGGAATCACATTCAGCCCGTTTTTCCCGAATTTTCCGGGATCGGCGTCGGCCTCACTGACGCTGAATGCCAGTTCCAGGTCGCTCACGCGGAGTCCTTCCCTGTGATAAGACTCCACGACCACCTGCTGCCGGTATATCCCAAGCCGACCCGTCATTCGATCGCGAGCCTTGACTTCCAATCGGTAGACGCCGGGCGGCACTTCAAGCCTGACCATGTCCGGAAGGACCACATCCGATCCAGTTCGATCTCCGGGCCGCTTGTAAAACATCTCGGCAGTCTTCCTGTAGACCCTTTCCGAATTGGGCGAGAGCAGCGCCAGTTGCCGGCGGACGGCCACCTGCGTGACGTTGTGTTCGGGCAGGTAGTTGGTCGAAGCGCACGGAATACCGTAGTAGATCTCCAAAGCGCTCTTGCCGTCCGGTCCTTTGAAGTCGGCCAATGTATAGTAGAAGTCAAACGGCGCTTCAGCGTATTCCGGCGTGAAGGTATCCGGAGTCAGAGCAACCGCTTGCTTGAACACCATTTCGGGCGAAAAACGACGAAACCTGGAAACCTGCTCGATACCCAGGTCAGGCGCATCAGGCACCGGCGCAAAGTCAAACACCTGTGAATTGAATTCGTCCGTAAACGTGATCTCTATCCCGCCGTCAATCTTGAGGTAGATCCACGACTCCCACGGCGTGGACCCGTCGTCGGGCCCCGCGCTCAGAACCGGACTGAAACCCGATCCAGCGAAAATCTCCGTGCTGATGCCGGACGGGAGGGGTCCTGTAAACGCGCTTGCGAGTTCACTCTGTCCGATGTCTCCGCCCTCGCCAATCGTTCCGGCGGTGCTGGGACGATCCGTATCGTTACGGTCAGTCGACGAGCCCCCGTCCCGGTTTCCCCCGTCAGCTGTCATCTGCCTCAGATTCGAATCGGAACCATCCGGGTCTCCGCCGGTAAACGCGTCGCGCTCGCCCTCGATGCCCAGATCGCTTCCGGCGCTTTCAAATCCAAGAATATCCCGCTCCAGAGCAAAGGTGCGAAGGGGAAAGACGGGACCCATAAACGACGCGCCGATCGCCTCAGTACCGTAGAGCTCTCTGGCAAGTCGCTCCTTCACACGCAGCACGGGCATGGGGTGCCGGAAATTCACGTTCCGTGAGCTTGTCACATGGTCAGGGTCCCCGAACCGAATGTACACCTCGCCACGACGATCCCAGGGCTTTTTGCCGTCGGAAAACTCCAGGCTGGCGTACCAGACCCTGCGGTAGTGCTCCAGCAACCTTTCGTTGACGGACGTCCCGATATCCGGATCGCGCACGTTCCAGAACCGTTCCAGATACGCCGTCCTCACCTCACTCGACGTCTGTTCATACTCGGCAATCTCTTCGGGTGACGCAATCAGTCCAATGTCATCGTAAAGCGCTCGCTGCTCCGGTTTCAGCCGCGAAATGTACGTCGTGAAGAACCCCATCGCCATATCGTATTTGTTGCGCTTCGCGCAGGCCTGAGCGACAATTGGCATCAGTTCGATTGCATCGGGGTATTCTTCTGTAAACGCCCGGACCTTCTCCAGAATCCGGTCGTAGTCCTTCACTTTCAGGTACGCGTGGCCCAGCCGCCTCCCAACTTTCTGGTCGGCCGGCCTCATCGCCAGATACCGGGTGTACCAGACAATGGCCTCTTCGTAATCCTCCATAAAGTTGGCGTACCAATCTCCCATCAACAGATACGCGTCGGCGTACTCCGGATCCGTCTTCAGTACCCGGTCCAGCTCCGGCTTCACGTCGTGCTCGTTGAGCATGTATCTTACGAGTGCGATCTTGTACTGCGCATCCACATAGTCCCGATCGCGCATCAGGGCTTTTCTGAAATAGGTGATGGCCTGGTAACGCTCGTTGTGCAGTTCCATCAATACGAGACCCAGACCGTAGTAGGGTTCGGGGTCGTTGCCTGGCAGCGCCGCTGCCTTCCTGAATGCCCATTTCGCGCCCCTGTAGTATTTGTCCTCCAGAAACGCGTATCCCAGTTTCAGATGCGCATCTTTGTTTCGCGGGCGCTGGTGGGCAACGACCCGAAGCGGAAAGATCGCCTCGTCCACTTCTTTCCCGTTGAGCCGCGCCACGCCCAGGTCGAAAAGTGAATCGACCCTTGCGCGCGGCATATTCTGAGCCTCCACCGCGTATCCGCCGGGGCCTCCCAGCAGAGATTGCACCCGCCCCCGGTGCCAGTAGCAGGTCAACAGGGGGCCGCCATCGCGAACGGCAGGCCGGAAAGAGTACCCGATTTCAGGCATATGGGGTTCGTGGGTTGCAGGACACTGGAAAAGTTGCCTGAGCTGCGCCAGGTCCCGCGCTCTCTCGGAAGTGCCCAACCGCCTCTTCTCCAGCTCAGCGGAAGACCATGACAAGAGTCGGTTCATGTCCGCTGTCACTTCATTGCCTCGTCTCGAGTTGAACTCTGAAATCAGGTCGCCGACGACGAGCAGGCGTTCCGAGCATACCGCTTCCTTCAGCGCCTCGTCGTTTCTGATACGGCTTCGAATCGCATCGATGTAGGCCAGGCAGCTTCCCCGGGATAGACCCAGGGGAGAATACGTCTTTCGGATTTCCTTGAATCCGCTGACCGATTCGCGGTAGGCATCCCTCGCGCTGCGATACTCCTCCCGGTGCATGGCGTGATGACCCCGGACCCACCAGTTCAGCGCCTGGTGAACCATGAGCATGGCCGCGTCAATCTCGCTCTCCTGCGCCTGCTGTGGAGGCGTCGCGCCACCTTTGTTGCTTGAGCCGCTCCACGCCGGCACTTCGGCGCCGTCCATTCCGACATATGATGATTCGCCTTCCACAAACGCTGCAACAGCGTCAGCGCCCTGTGACCACTCCAGGGGACCACGCACGTGTCCGCGCACGAGCAGCCGGGCGCGTCCGGATGCATCGACGAGCCACAATCCCTCGCGGTCCGTTACGGCCAGCCGACTGCCGTCCGGCGCAACCGCCAGATCGATCGGATCCAATTCGTTCGGCAAGGGCCAGAGGGACTCTCCGGAGTCGTCAATTCGCCAGATCCGATTGCGCGCCAGGGGGAGGCGTCTCTGTTTGCGAGAATCGGATGTGAGTCTGCCCAGCGGCGTCGTGCCGAACGCAACGTGGTCCAGCGCCCGCTCCAGGTATACCAGCCCACCTCCCGGCAGGAAACCCACGTCTCCCGGAGATCCCAGGTAAATCCCTTTCCTGATGGGCATTGTCCCGTCGGCTCGCCCTATCCAGATCTGGGTTAACAGGACCATTGGCTTACCCGAAGGGATGCGCCATACGACCCGCTCACCATCGGGCGAATAAACCGCGGGCGGGATGGCCGAAGCTCCGGTTGAAAGACCCAGAACGGCTGCTGCGATGGGGATGAATCTAAACAAACGCTTCTCCAGACCTTACCAATGGACGCGTGTCAATTCGAGGTGCCGTGACAGGGAATACGTACAAGATAAGAAGGTTACCCCCCGTCGAACAACCCTTCTATTGCGATCGCTTCAAGCGCCTCGCCCATTGAAAGCACGGCCTCGTCAATATCCGCCTCCGTGTGCGAGTAATTAGTATAGCAGACCGAATAGACAATGATCCCGCGCTTCAGTGCTTCCTCGTTGAATCTGAGAAACAGCCGGGCCGCATCGGGATGATCGAATACCAGCTGTCCGACCGGAGGCGCTCCCACGAAGCGCGCCGGCAGGCCCAATCTCTCGCTGTACGCATTGAATCCTTGGTGAAGCTGTTCGCCGCGTTTCCAAAGCGTGCCAATGACATCCTCCCGTTCATACACATCCAGCACGGCCCGCGCCGCAGCGAGTCCGAGCGTATCCCCTCCGAAGGTGGACGACACGACGCATTTCGCCACCGTCTCCATGACTGCCGCATTCCCTACGAAACACGAAAGAGGCACGCCATTCGACAATCCCTTGGCAAAAACCGCCATATCGGGGACCACACCGAAATACTCCTGCGCTCCCGCGCGCCGCAGCCGGAACCCCGTAACGATCTCATCGAAAATGAGGACTGCACCTTGCTGCTCCGTCAGCGCGCGCAATTCCCTCAGAAAAGTCCGCCCCCTTTCAATTTCTGCATAGGCGCAGGCCACACTGACGGCGGCAATCTCACCGGGAGCAGATTCAAATGCCTCGGCATACGGCCTGATGTTGCCCCATGGCAACGCCAGGTACGTTTTTCGCGTTGCCTCCGGGACACCGCCTCGAGCCATCGTATTGACCCAACCATGGTACCCGCATGTCAGGACGCGGTCACGTTCCGTGAACGCTCTCGCGAGCCGGTGCGCGGCTGCCATAGCCTCGCCGCCCGTCTTCAGAAATCGGACTCGCTCCGCGCAGGGCAATACGTCCACCAGCCGTTGCGCGACCTCGACTTCCAGAGGGTGGGGATAACTGAAGACGATTCCGCTTTCCAATTGCGTCCTGACGGCCTGATCCACCGCCGGGAAGCGGTACCCCAGGGTGATGGGTCCAAGTCCGTTTCTGAAATCGATATATTCGTTACCGTCGGCGTCCCATACCCGGCAACCATCGCCTCGAACCAGATAACACGGCTCCACCCCTCGCAACGCCTCTCTCGGGGCCTTGGAATGAGTCTGCGTGCCCAGGGGAATAACCTCCTGTGCCGCGTCGTACAGTTCCCACGATCGGGCAACCGATCGCTCAACTGCCGTTTCCATAATTTACCTCCGGAAGAAATCCATATCCATACCGCCAACTAACCTCAATCAGAAAAAGGGCAACGGCGAAATTTACCACAAAAAGCACAAAGGGCACAGAAGGGTTCAGCGCAGCAGCGGGGCATCGAGGTCGTAACATTGTGTTTCAATACCCGTGGATCGAGTGCCCGCCACCCGGAAACCAGACCATATCCACAATCAACGAAACCCCCACGCCTGAGGAATAACCGACGAGCACACCCAGAAAAAACGGCACGTAACGGCGGTAGAGCGCCGCCCCGCCGATTCGCAGGATGAGAAATTTGATCGCCCAGGCCAGAAAGACCGAAAACACGGTGTACCGGACGGACGTCCCCGTACCGGCCAGCGCGAATCCGACGGGGTGGAACGGCCACCACGGAAACCGGTACTTCAGGAATGTCAGCAAAGACATCACCGCGGCACCGATGCCAAACAGGCTCAACTGCAACCTGTGGGGCGGCTCCGGATTGTTCATCTGGGTCAGCACACGTCCAAAACCGGACTTGCTATACCTCGTGAACGGCCAATCGTTGAAATTATAGGCCCCGTACGTATAGCCCAGATACAACGTAAACACAACCGAGAATATACACCCCAAACCGAAGGCCAGCAGTAGCGCTGCCAGCACACGCCGCCGCCCGTCCCGGGGGCAAACATCCGCCAGTTTAACGCCGTGGATAACCGACGGCATGAACAAACCCTTCCCGTAGGACGCGATGCCGTTCGTGAATCCGAGCGTCGTCAGACTGGAACCTGACAGATTCCGCGATCCGAACAAGGACGTGACAAACCGCTGCGGCCCCACGGGCATGCTGATGAAGACCAGACCCACATCGGATACGATGCGCGATACCCCCAGATAGAGGATGAACGCGGCCAGAACAAACGCACACGCCAGGACAAGGCCCATCCCGGCCTGCCACCACCAGAAAACGGCGAACAGAATGCACACAATCAGCCCGAATACCGCAGTCCGGAACGACATCATCTCATCTTTGTCATCCAGCGGCGCGTCCCTCCCGAGCGCCTTCATGAAAACCAGCCTCAAGTGGTTCCGCGACGTCCAGAACCCCCATCCCACCATCGCAAAAAAGGCGCCCAGAGGCACCCACTGGAAATCGGCGGAGGCGTGGGACCACGAACTGGCGTTAATTCCCAGCCGGTTCAGAATCCCGCTGCGAATGATGAACAACAGATCGAAGAACCAGAGACTGAATAACACGTCTATGTTGGCGAAATAGCAGAAGGAAATCGTAAACATATTGATCCGCGTCCACAGACCCGGAAAATATCGTTCGAACCTGATCCAGGGGCCCCATTGGATATTCGGAATCTGAGGAAAGCCGGGAACGAAATAGTGGATCATGTTCCAGGCCAGTATGCCGAACGCGACTGCGAATCCGATCCAGAACAGGCGCGGGAAATCCGATGTCGCTGCCCGTTCGGTAAGGTCGGTAACCGGGCGCAATATCGGAAACGAAATGCGTTCGCTTTCCATCCACTGCTTGCGCAGTATCACCGCCAGGCAGACCGAACCGAAAAACAGCGCGGAGATCAACCCCATCCAGCAAACCACCGGTACCAACCAGACGTTCCAGGGAATGGCGTCGCCGGGCGGCAGTCCTTCGAACAGGTGATTCAACGTGCCGTTCGTGTTTCTCGGCGCCAACCAATGCGGGATATTCGGATGAAAGAACTCTCCCCACTGATTCTCCGGTGTCGCAAAGTAGAACGGCGCCGCAATGGCCCCCAGGAAATAGCCCGTCAACCCCACCGACGGTATGGCCCCTCCGACAAGACCGCCCGCCAGCACGACCAGCAGTTCCGTCGACGACAACGCAAACCGGCTCGCGAGCACCCGGCAAAGCGGGTTCAGCCCCAGGGCCAGCAGGAGGTAGAGCAGCAGAGTACCCATCGGAAAATGACTCAACGTCATCCGCGACGCATGGACCACGTACTCCACGTAATTCACCACGAGGTTTACCCCGACCGCCAACACCCCGGCCAGGAGAACGCTTCGCAGCGTCACCCGTTGCTTATCGAGCCCACCCTCAATGTCGGCCGATACCGCTACCGCTGAACCTTCTGCCATTAAACCCTTCCCTGCGTCGTCCGACACCTGAGACTGAGAGGCGCCGGAATGACCGTAGACCCGGGACCGATGCCATCGATATTTGTGACTACCGCGACCAGCCTGCAGAATACACCTGAACATTGCAATATACAAAACGAACGTGATAAACACAAAAGGGCGGGCCCCAACGACCGGGCCCGGAAGATATCCTCAATTCGAAAAACGACAACCGACAAGACTACCACAGAAAGCACAAAAGGCACAATAGGTCTCAGCGCGAAAGCGTCAGAACGAACCCTGCTCTTGCTCCCCCTCTCCTCACAGGAGAGGGGGCCGGGGGGAGAGGTCCCGTTCACATCCAGCGACCTCAAGTATCCGGAAACTTTGACGTCAATTCGCCTTTGATCTTCTGCATATGTTCGACATTCAGGTCCCCGAATAGTTGCGAATCAAGGCAAGATATCGTAACTGGAATCTCTGGCTGAAAAAGCCGGCTACCTGGGAACGGAATTTGCTATAGAGTTGATTTACGTGCGATGATTGTTTAATTTTACGGAAGCAGGCGGAGCGAATTCCGGATGCCTACGATATTGATTGAGGGTTTCAAGCTCCGGTTCTATTCTTCCGACCGGTTTGAACCGCCACATGTTCATGCAATAAAGGGCGGCAACGAAGCGAAAATCTGGCTTCAGCCGGTCACGATTGAAAACAACTACGGTTTCAACCCGGCGGAGCTGAATCGCATCTGCAGACTGGTACATCGGAATCGCGACAGGTTACTGGAGGCGCGGAATGACTATTTCGCATGAAGAGACCGCGAACCGGGTTAAAGCAGTTGACGTTCGATTTGTCGACGATACGCTATGTATAACGTTAGACGATGGCCGGGAAATCTGCCTTGCCATCAGCAGTTTCAATTGGCTGGACTGGCTTGCAGAAGCGACCTCCGAACAGCAGGCCAACTGGTCCATTGAACCGGGAGGCTTCGCGGTGTACTGGGAAGACCTGGACGACGGAATTGAAGTCAAGCATATCTTGAGGATGAAACCGTCAGCTTAGTCCCCCGCAATCATCCTCAGGATGTATTCGCATTCTACCCAACTAAACGCCTGCCGCCCACGTGTTTCCGCCCGCCCGTACCTTTTTCGACGCCTTCAGGAATTCCGCGCAGTGCGCACCGCCGGCGACGCCCCCGACCACCTCCAGTTTGTGCCCCATCTCAAGCAATCCGTCCTGAATGGCTTCGTCCAGCGTTCTCGTTACCATGACGGGCTCCTCCATCTGGACGTGCATCCGGGGACCGGACACGGCTTCGTAAGACGACGCGCCGAAATCCACGACCTTCTGCGCGATTCGCGCATTCACGCTCACCAGCCGGCGCCCCCCGGGCAACCCCGCCGCTACGTCGCGGTCCGGGAGGCGAATCATAAGCGGCGCCGTATTGTTCAGGGGTCGTTTTCGAGGCGCCACCGAATTCCTGCGTCCGGGCCGCGGATCCAGGCGGCACATCCCGTGGCCCAGGATCAGGCCGGTACCGGGCACCGTGACCAGGGACCCGAATGCGCCGCCCTGGGAAATCGTCACGGACGCCACGTTGCCTTCCGCGTCCGCGGCGGAAACGTGGAGCGTCCCGGTCATCGAGTCTCCCTCGGGCCACGGGGACCGCCGATCCACAGATTCAGGAAACTGAAGCATCGACTCGACTCGTCCTGCCGCATAGTCCTTGTTCAGAAGTCGCTGAACCGGAACGTCCACGTGATCCGGATCCCCCAGGTAAAGCAGCCGGTCGCGCCACGCAAGCTTGAGCACTTCGGCCAGCCGGTGCCAGTACGTAACCGTATCGTCGGTCACGGGCTCGAACCACTCCAGCATATTGAGGATCTGCAGGGCGGTCAATCCGCCGTTCGGCAATATCGCGGCATAGACGGTCGCATCCCGGTACGTCGTCTCATACGCCGCGGTGATACGCGGCAGGAAATCCGCCATATCCTCCCGGGTAAGCGCACCGCCCGTACCGCCGACGTGGTCCGCGATCTTCCGCCCGATTTCTCCATCGTAAAAGTCGCGCCACCCCGCCTCACATGCACGCGTCAACGACTTCTCCATATCCCGCCTGTGCCAGGTGTCGTCCGGCAGTGGCAAGCGTTCCAGCGGCATCAGATGCTTCTCCGTTGCGGGAAACCGCCGGATCACCGGCTCGAGGTTCCGCACCGCGGCGGCCGTGGAGCCGAACGGGAATCCATTCTCCAGCAGCGTCAGCGACGGCGCCACGATTTCGGACCACTTCAAGCGTCCCCAACGCTCCCACAGCATCCCCATCCCCGCCATCATTCCTGGCGGACCAATGGCCCGGGGACCGTGCACGTTGGCGTTGTCCCTGACTGAACACAAATACTCATTCTCGTTGATCCCCTTTGGCCCATCCAGCATCGGCATCACTTCGTACATCGTCTTGCTTGCAGATGCGGGGGCCATGGAGTTGGCATCCAGAGACCATACCCTCCCGGACCGCCCGTCCAGCACCAGCGCGCAAAGGACGTAGCCCATCACACCCGTGGACTGCGGCTGCAGCATACAGCATGCCATACTGGCCGCGGCAGCCGCGTCCATGGCGTTTCCACCCCGGTCCAGTATACGCGCGCCTGTACGAGCAGCCTCTTCCGGCCCTGCGGCAACGGCGCCGCGAGACGTAAGGACCTCCTTTCCCTCAACCATTACATGCCTCCCCCTCGCCGGCAAACACAAGGATCGCCCCTGTGGTGCTAAAGATTCGCGGCCACCTTGTTAATTGCCGTTGCGATGTCATTGATATCCGACTCGTCCATATGTTCATGGATGCCCCGAACCGCGACCGTCCCCAGGCCCGCGACGGCCTGAGGAGTCGTTTCAGGCCCATAGTGGTACTCGCGGTCCGTCACGCCGCAAGTGAACGGACATCCGCTGCTTCCATATGTGATCTTCTCTGTCAGATATTTCCCGCGCATAAATATCGGGTCACCGATATAGTGGGCGCCTACCGGGACGCCCTCCGCGGACACCGCCCTGCAGAACAAGCCCGGGTCGTGGCCCATCACGTGAAAAATAAAATTCCACCACGACACCTCCCGGTCCGGTTCCGCGGGCACGGGCTCGATTCCCGGCGCATCCGCAATCAACTCACACAGGAGCCGTCCAAGATGGATCCGGCGTTCCACAACGGCCCGCACCTTTTCCAGCTGCGCCAGTCCCACGGCCCCCTGCATCTCCGTCATACGATAGGTGGGAGCAAGGAATCCGTGGTCTCGCTCGCCCATGTACTGATAGTCCCAGCCCTTATCCGAGAACAGCTTCAGCCGGACATATGTCTCCTCGTTGTTGGTAACGGTCATCCCGCCGTCGCCGGTTGTCATGTGTTTGGACTGCTGAAGGCTGAAACATCCCATATGCCCGAACGTGCCGACGTACCGATCCTTGAATCGGGTGGCATGGGCCTGGCTGCAATCCTCGATCAGAATCAGGTTGTGGCGATCAGCGAGATCCGCCACCGCGGCCACGTCGCACGGCCTCCCGAACAGATGTACCAGGATGATGGCACGCGTCCGGTCCGTAATGACCGCTTCGATGGAGGCGGGCGTCATGTTCAATGTCCAGGGGTCGACGTCGGCAAAGACCGGCACCGCGTTCTGCTGCAGGATCGGCATCACGCTGCCCGGATCGGTTACGGGCGCGGTAATAATCTCATCGCCCGGCTCCGGGTTCACTGCCCCCACGGCAAGATGGATGGCCGCCGATCCGCCCGTGGAACTCTGTGCGTACCTGACGCCATAGAAATCGGCAAAACCCCTTTCGAATTCCTTTACGTAACGGCCATTCTTGCCGAACAGATTCTGACTTCGTACGGCATCGACCAACAATTCCTCCTCCCGTCGCCCGAACGGCGCCCTTTCGGGAAACGGGCTGATGCGTACCTTCGGTCCTCCATGGATTGCCAGTTTAGCCATTCTCCCTCCAACCACACCTGTCCAAAAACAGAAAAGAATAAACTACGAATAACGCGAAATGCCGCGAACAAAAGGCATCAAGGCAACACCGAAACTACGAAAGGCGCGAAGTTACAGGAGATTAACAGCGGTGAAAATCGTTCGCAAACTGGATCTCGGTATCCGGTTCAAAAACCCGATGAGACCTCAGTCCAAGCCACCTATAGAACCTGATCTCCAAGAGTCCCACGGTTCATGGACAGAAGTGCCCTCCAACAAGAGAAGAATCCAGAAGCCGGCAATCAGAATCCGGAAGGAAAACCTGATTTTCTTCCATCATTCTGACTTTCGACCTCTGGATTTCTCAATGACGCGCCGTCAGATCCGCCACCGTTCCGACCCGACTCCCACACTCACCTCTCCAACCTGAAAAGGACCTCCTTTTCGGCTGCCGCATTGCCGTTCTGATCCTCAATGCGGACCGTCAGCCGGTTCACGCCGGCCTTGGCACTCCTCAGGTCCATCTCGAAATACTCCTGCAGGTCCGTTTCCTCCCGTACCTGTTCGGTGGATACCGAAAC